>DATABP010000577.1:0-5164 GCA_036259515.1 Thermoanaerobaculia bacterium
CGGCCTTCGGCACCATCCCTCCTTCTCTTCCCCTTCCTCCTTCCAGCCTCAGCCCGTCCTCTCCGGCTCGCCTCGCGCGGGCCCCGCGCCCGCTTGTCAACCGACCGGGATTGGTGGCAACATACGCCGATCCCCGAGGAACAGCCTTAGAAGCGACGCGCGCAGCACACCCATGGAGTTCTTGTCCCGGCCGAGTCTCGTGCTCGACGGGTATGTCATGGGCCGCGAGGCCCGGTCTGTAGAGCCGCGACGGCCGCTCCGGCGGTCCGATCCGGCCGAGGAAGAGAGAAAGGAGCAGGAAGTCGATGCAAAATCAGGGGACGGTGAAGTGGTTCAACAACGCCAAGGGCTACGGCTTCATCCAACCGATCGGCGGCGGTGAGGACATCTTCGTCCACCACACCTCGATCGTGATGGACGGCTTCCGGACGCTGAACGAGGGCGACCGGGTGCTGTACGAGATGATCCAGGGTCCGAAGGGCTACCAGGCCCGCAACGTCGTGCGCGGCGCCTGACCGGCCGCGCGGCGGAGCTCCACCCCCCCGCTGCACGCCGTGGCGGGGGGTGCCGCCTCTCCCTTCCCACCTCTCCGGGGCGGCCCTCGCCACCGCCTCTCCCGCCGCGGTCCCCCCGATGTCTCCTCCGACGAGCGGTCGCGACGACCCGGACTTCGAGACCGGCGTCGTCCGCTGGTTCGACGCCCGGCGCGCCTACGGCTTCCTCGCCCGCGAGGCGGCGGTCGACGTCTTCTTCCCCGCCAGCGCCGTCGAGGCGCCGCGGCCGCTGGTCGCCGGCGACCACGTCCGCTTCCTGGTGATCGACGCGCCGCGCGGGCTCCAGGCGCGCCCGGTGCGGCTCGACCGGCCGGGCTCCTGAGCCGACCACGGACGCCGTGGAACATCCGGCCGGGGCCGGGCGTAAGAGTCCCCGTGAGCAGATCCCCGGCAGCCGGAGCCCCCCGATGAGCACTCCCTCACCGCACCCCGCCGCCCCCGACGCCGGCCCGCCGGTCGTCGAGCTCGACGGCCTGACCGTCGACCTCGGCGGCCGCACCATCCTCGACCGCCTCGCCGGCCGGCTGACCGGGCGGGCGATCGGCCTCCTCGGCCCGAACGGCGCCGGCAAGACGACGCTCCTCCACACCCTCCTCGGCTTCTACAAGCCGAAGTCGGGCACCGCCCGCGTCTTCGGCCACGACGTGGTCGGCGACCTCGACCGCGTGCGCTCGCTGATCGGCTACATGCCGGAGAGCGACGCCTTCATCGGCGGGCTGTCCGCGGTGCGGCTGGTGCGCATGATGGGCGAGCTCTCCGGCCTGCCGCCGCGCGAGGCGCTGGAGCGGGCCCACGAGGCGCTCTTCTACGTCGGGCTCGGCGAGGCCCGCTACCGCGAGATCGGCAGCTACTCGCAGGGCATGAAGCAGCTCGTCAAGCTGGCGCAGGCGCTGGTCCACGGGCCGCGCCTCCTCTTCCTCGACGAGCCGACGAACGCGCTCGACCCGCCGGCCCGCGAGCGGATGCTCCGCCACATCCAGGAGATCCGCGACCAGGGCGAGGCGGCGATCATCCTGTCGTCGCACCTCCTGCGCGACGTCGAGCGCTGCTGCGACGAGGTGCTGGTCCTCAAGGACGGCCGGGTGGCCGCCTACCGCGACCTGGTCGCCGAGCGGCGCTCGAACCGCAAGTTCCTGGAGGTCGAGCTCAAGGGCGACGGCGACGGCTTCCTCGCCGCCATGCGCGCCCGCGGCGCCGACTGCGCGGCGGCGCCGCGGCGCGGCCGCAACCGCTACAAGATGGTGCTCCCCGAGGGTGTCGAGGTCGCCGACCTCTACCGCGAGGCGAGCGAGCGCCGGGTGCAGATCCGGCGCCTCTCCTACAAGCGCGACTCGCTCGAAGAGATCTTCCTCGCCGCGATGGAGAACGGCGGCGAGGCCGAACGGGAGGAGGTGCAGCGTGGGGCTGCGTGACCGCGCCTTCCGCCGCTACCGCGGCGAGCCGACCCCCCGCCGCTGGCGGTTCCTGACGCTGTGGCGCTACGGCCGCCGCGAGGTCTTCGCCAGCAAGCGGGTGACGGCGCTCTTCACCCTGGCGTACGCCCCGATCCTGATCGCGGCGATCGTCTTCTACCTGCGCCACAACCTGCCGGTGCTCGAGGCGATGGAGGTCACGTCGGCCGACTTCGTCCAGGTCGACGAGCGGATGTTCGCGCTGCTCCTGCGCGTCCAGGCGGCGTTCGCATTCCTGCTCACCGCGCTGGTCGGCCCCGGGCTGGTGGCGCCCGACCTCGCCAACAACGGCCTCGCGCTCTACCTGGCGCGCCCGTTCTCGCGCTCCGAGTACGTGCTCGGCAAGATGAGCGTGCTCCTCATCCTCACCTCGGCGATCACCTGGATGCCGCTCCTCGGTCTGTGGCTGTTCCAGGCCGGGCTGGAGCCGGGCTGGGCGGCCGAGAACCTGCGCTCGGCGGCGGGCGTGTTCCTCGGCGCCTGGGTGTGGATCGGCTTCCTGGCGCTCCTCGCGATGGCGCTCTCGGCCTGGGTGCGCTGGCGGGTGGTGGCGGCGGCGCTGCTGGCGGTGGTGATCCTCGTCGGCAGCAGCCTGGCGGAGATGGTCAACTTCATGTTCGGCACCGGGTGGGGCGACGTGCTGTCGCCGGGCCTCCTGGTGTGGACGATCTGGGAGGGCCTCTTCTTCGGCGACCCGGCGGCCGGCGAGCTGCCGGTGGCCGACGTCCCGGTGGCGGCGGCGTGGATCGCGCTCGCCGCGATGGCCGGCCTCTGCCTCCTCATCCTCGACAAGAAGCTCGCCGCCTATCAGGTGGTGCGATGATGACGACGACCGCCACGACACGCCTCGCCGAGACCGGCGAGCCGGCCTCCACCGTGACCGCCCCCGCCGTCCGCGCCACCGCCGTCGCCCGCCCCGCCGAGCGCCGCATCGTGCTCGAGGGGGTGTCGAAGTTCTACGGCGAGGTGCTCGGGGTCAACCGCGTCGACCTCCGGCTGGAGCCGGGGATCACCGGCCTGGTCGGCCCCAACGGCTCGGGCAAGACGACGCTGATGAACCTGATCGCCGGGCTCCTGACCCCCGACCAGGGGCGGCTCAGCGTGCTCGGCCTCGGCCCCGACCGCCCCGAGGACCTGTTCCGGCTGGTCGGCTACTCGACCCAGTACGACGGCTTCCCGCGCGGGGTGACCGGCTTCCGCTTCGTCTACGGTTTCCTGCGCCTCCACGGCTACGCGCACCCCGACGCCGAGGCGCTCGCCTGGCAGGCGATCGAGCGGGTCAACCTGGTCGAGGCGGCGAAGCGCAAGGTCGCCGGCTACTCGAAGGGCATGCGGCAGCGCATCCGCCTGGCGCAGGCGATCGCCCACCGCCCGGCGGTGCTCATCCTCGACGAGCCGTTGAACGGCCTCGACCCGATGGCGCGCGCCGAGATGATCGACCTCTTCCGCCACCAGGCCGACGAGGGGCTGCACGTGCTGATCTCCTCGCACATCCTCCACGAGGTCGACGACCTGTCGGACCGCGTGGTGCTGATCAACGGCGGCTACGTGGTCGCCGAGGGCGAGATCGAGGGCGTGCGCGAGGAGGTCGAGGAGCAGCCGCTCCAGGTGCTGGTGCGCTGCGACCGGCCGGCGCTGGTCGCCCGGCGGCTGTTCGACGAGGAGCACGTCACCGAGGTCTCCCTCCACGCCGACGGCGGCGGCCTCTTCGTGCGCAGCAAGGACGCCGACCGCCTCCACCTGACGCTCAACCGGGTGATCGTGGAGGAGGGGCTGGCGGTCGAGGCGGTGGCGCCGGCGGACGCCGACATGGGCGCCGTCTACCAGTACCTGATCGGCGGACAGGAGTCGACGCGATGACGACGGCGAGCGGGTTGGACCAGGTGGCGGCGGCGGCCACGCGGGCGGCGGCGCTGCCCCCGCCGGGGAGCGCCCGGCTGCGGCTGGCGCAGGCGCGGGCGGCCTTCCGGCTCGAGCTGAGGAAGCTCCTGAGCGGCGGCAGCGGCGTCGCCCTGACGCTCTTCGGCGGCCTGCCGGTGGCGCTCGTCGGCTGCTGGGCGATCACCGCCTTCGTGCTCATGGCGCGGGGCGGCAACGTCGCCCGCGAGCTCTCCGGCTCGGCCAACGTCGCCGACGCCTCCCAGGTCTTCGCGATGATCTTCCAGGCCTTCGCGCTGGCGATGATCGCCTTCTTCGCCTGTCTGATGGTCTTCCTCAACCTGGTCCGCCGCGAGCTGCGCGACAAGGCGCTCCACTACTACTTCCTCGTCCCGGCGCGGCGCGAGGTGGTGCTGGCCGGCAAGTACGCGGCCGGAGTGGTGGCGACCTTCCTCGTGCTCGGCCTCTCGACGGCGCTGTCCTACCTCCTGCTCTACGCGCCGTTCCTGCGCATCGCGGGGCCCGAGGTCCAGCGCTTCTTCCTCGCCGGCCCCGGCTTCGCCCACCTCGCCGCCTACGTCGGGATCACCCTCCTGGCGACGATCGGCTACGGCGCGGTGTTCCTGGCCCTCTCCGTCCACGCCAAGAACCCGATCCTGCCGGCGCTCGCCGTCTACGGCTGGGAGTGGCTCCACTTCCTGCTGCCGCCGGCGCTCAAGAAGCTGTCGGTGATCCACTACCTCTCCGCGCTGACGCCGGTGCCGGTCGCCGAGGGCCCCTTCTCGCTCCTCGCCGAGAAGCCGGACCCGCTGTGGTCGGTGGTCGGCCTGCTGGTCTTCGCCGGCGTGCTGCTGGCGCTCTCGATGCGGCGGGTGCGGCGGATGGAAGTCCTCTACGGCGAGGACTAGCCGGCGGATCGGCGCCGGCGGATCGGCGCCGGCGGCTCCCCTTGACAATCTACAAGAGAGGCGCGTAGCCTCTCCTGTAGAACGTCATAGGGAGCGCCGATGCCGGACGAGACCTCGGAGCTGTTGCAGGGCACGCTCGACCTCCTGATCCTCAAGACCCTGGCGCTCCAGCCGATGCACGGCTGGGGGATCGCCCAGCGCATCGCCCAGACCTCGGGCGAGGTGCTCCAGGTGCAGCAGGGCTCGCTCTATCCGGCGCTCCACCGGATGGAGAACCAGGGCTGGATCCGCGCCTCCTGGGGCACCTCGGAGAACAACCGGCGGGCGAAGTTCTACGAGCTGACCGCGCCGGGCCGCCGGCGGCTGGCCGAAG
>DATABP010000578.1:0-12279 GCA_036259515.1 Thermoanaerobaculia bacterium
ACGCGGCCGGTCGACGGCGCCGGCCGCGGCGTCCGGCCCGCGGCGTCAGTTCGCGGTCGCCACCGGCGTCGACGGCTCGGTCGGCGCCGGATCGGCGACCACCGCGCAGAGCACCGCCTGCGCGGTGGCCGCGCCGGTGACGCGGCCGTCGGCGCTTGCCACCGGCTCGTCCGCGGCCACCGTCCGCTTGCACTGGGTGTTCGGGCGCTGGGTGTGCTGCGCCACCGGCGGGTGGTCGTGCGACACCGGCACCGGCGTGTAGCTGCCGGGCTGGAAGCCGGGGAAGAAGTTGCTCTTCTTGTAGGTGTCGTCGGCGGCGCCGTCGGCGTCCCCGTCGTAGGGGGTGTTGTTGGCGATGTTCGGCACGCCGGCGGCGCCGGGGTTGAAGCCGCCGCCGCTGATCACCCACGCCGCGTTCTGCGACGACAGCGCGATGGCGCCCGAGCAGTCGAAGGCGCAGTCGACGTCGACCGTGGCGCCGTTCGAGGTGTTGGTGAAGATCAGGTGCGGCACGACGTCGATCGCGGCGTCGAAGTGACCGCCGTCGGCGTGGGTGCGGGTCAGCGTGATCGAGCCGCTGCTCGCCGCGTTCGGCGACACCGAGACGACGAGGTTCCAGGTCGCCCCGCCGGCCGACACCTGCCCCTCGAGCGACAGCCCGTTCAGCCGCAGCGGCACCGGGTTGGACGGCACGTTCAGGGCGCCCAGGGTGACGCTCTGCAGCCGCTCGACGACGGTGTCGGTCTGCCCCAGCCCGGCGATCGGCTTGCCGGAGAGCGGCACGACCGTCGGCGACGGCGGCCCGCCGAGGAGCTGGGCGACGATCGGGTACTGCGACAGGTCGACCGTCGTCGAGCCGCCGCCGGGGGTGGTGAAGATGTCGCTCCCCGCCCCGATGGTGATGGTTCCCTGAGCCGCCGCCGAACCGGCCGTCAGCACCAACGCCGCCGCCCACGCCAGGTACGTCCAGCCACGCTTGTCCATGGTCCTTCTCCTTTCCAGGGGACGCCGCGGCCCACCGCGGCGACTCATGCGCGCATGCGCTTCACTAGGCAAGTGTGTATGTGTGCCAGGAACGGGACAGCGGGCGACGGAGGTGAGGAGGTACGGCGGTGCGGCGGGAGGGGCGGGGGCCCGGCCGTCAACCGCCGAGGTCGAGCTCGCCGAGCTCGACGCGTTCGCCGTCGGCGACGGCGAACGTGCTCACCACCCGACCGTCGGCGGCGAGAGCGTAGGTGCCGGCGGGGAGGTGGAGGAGCTCGAACGATCCCTCGCCGCCGACCGCCCACCAGCCGCGCGGCGCCCCGGGACCGAGGCCGAGCGCCCGCAGCTCGACGGGGCCTCTCCCCTCCCTGCCACCGACCAAACGGCCGACCACCGACGTGCGCGGGATGGGGAGATCGAAGACGGCGCCGTCGAAGCCGGCCGGCAGGCGGGCGAGCACAACGCTCGCGTCGGCGGCGACGAGCTGGAGCGCGACCTCCTCGCCGGACGGCTGGTCGATGCGGTAGACGCCGCTCGCCGGGTCGGGGTCGTAGACCTTGCGCCCGCCGGCCGTCTCCGCCGCCAACCGCCAGCCTGGGGCGAGCGGCGGCCAGGCGCGGACCTCGATCGTCGCCGGCGCCTCGACGAAGCTCACCTCGCTCACCGCGCCCGGCGAGACGCGCACGTCGCGGGTGCTGTCCCCCGAGCGGACGGTCACTCCGGACCCGACGCTGCGCACCGTTTCGCGGCTCACGTAGTAGTGCCCGGGCGGCAGCGGCGGGGAGCCGGCGCGCCCCTCGTCGTCGGTGCGCAGGCGATGCGACGGCGTCTCCGGCAGGTCGGGGAGGGCGTACAGACCGGCCACGAAGTCGCAGCCGACGCAGGGGGCGCCGGACGCGTTGCGCGCGACGAGCGCGATTCTCCCCGGGCGCTCGAGACGGATGACCAAGGGCTCCTCGCCGTCGGCGGCGTCGGGCGGGACCGGCAGCCGCGCGGCCGCGAAGCCATCGGCGGTCACCTCGAGGACTACGGCGCGCTCGCCGGCCGCGGTCCACGCGAAACGACCTTCGACATCGCTCGTCGCCGCCACTGCGCCGGCGGGCTCGAGCGACACGATGTCTGCCCCGGCGACCGGCTCGCCACTCGCCGCGTCGACGACCGAGCCCTCGACCTCGCGGCCGGGGACGAGCTCGGGAAGCTCGAGCTCCCTCGTCTCGCCGGGCGCCAGCTCGACGGCCACCTCCGCGGGGACGAAGCCGGGCGCGGCGGCGACCACGCGGTAGCTCCCGGCCTTCACCGCAGCGAAGCGGAAGCGGCCCTCCTCGTCGACCACCGCCGTGCGCCGAGCCCGGCGCCCGGTCTGGTCGGCGGGACCGCCGGCGAGGGTCACCGTCGCGACAGCCAGCGGCTCGCCGTCGGCGGCCACCCGCCCGCTCAGCCCGGCGAACGCGGCGAGCGTGCAGTGGACGAGGGGCGGTGGCTCGGCGAGACGGAAATGCGACGCCGCATGTCCCGGCGCCAGGCAGCTCACCGCGATCGGCGCCGTCGGATCGACGCCGCGGAGGTGGAGGCGTCCGCTGGCGTCGGTGCGCCCCGAGAAGTGGGCCATGCCGGCTTGCTCCTGGGTCAGGCCCACGCTCGCCCCTGGCAGCGGTCTTCCCTGGTGATCGACCACCTCGGCGGCGACCTCGACGCCCGCCGGCAGCACGAGATCGCCGAGGTCGAGCGGCGCAGGGGGCCCTCGCCGGCCGCGCTCCGGGGGAATGTCGACCGTGAACGGCGGCGACGACAACTGCTGTCCCCACGGCGCCGTCACCTCCAGACGGTAGTCGCCGACGACCAGCGGCGGCAGCTCGAAGCGACCATCGGCCGCGGTCGCGATCTCGTGGATCAGCCCTGGCGGTGGCTGCGCGGCGCGGCCGAGCGGCACCACGTGCGGGCGGCGCGCCTCGAGGTCGGCGAGGAACAGGGCCACCTCAGCCCCCGGCACCGGCTCGCGGCCGGCGACCACCCGACCGACGACGGCGCGCGCTCGCCCCGCGGGGCGAGCCAAGCGCTCACCCTCGGTCAGCCGGCGCTTGGCGCAGGAGATGCCGCCGGGATCGCCGCCGAAGCAGACCATCGCCCAGCCGGCGAGCCTTGCCGGAACCGGCGCCGAGCGGCCATCGGGCGCGACGGGCAGGATCGTCGCGGGCTCCTTCGGCCGGTCGAGCGTGACGACCTCGACCCACGGCGGTTGCGCAGCCGGCAGGGCGATCGCGGCGGCGAGGAGCGCCTGGGGAAGGAAGATCGGCATGGGCCCGGGTTCCAGCGGAGCCCGTTATTCGCACGTGTAGGTGCAGGTCACGGAACACACTCCCGAGCTCGGACAGGTGCAGGACGCGGTGAGGGTGCAGCCGGCCGACGGTCCTCCGCATCCGCACTTGTCCTCCGAGCAACTGTCGCAGACGTCCTGGTTCTCCTCCTGGGGCTGGGTGCTCACGGGGCCGGCGGGCAGCAGCAGGAGCGCGAGCACGAGCAGACACCCGAAGAGGCGACGGAGAGAGATCATGGCAACCTCCGGTCAACGACGCAGCGCTGGGCGACGGTGTCGGGTTTGTAGGTGAACAGCACGCGCTCCTGCCAGACGGTGAAGGCCAGCGAGCAGCAGGCGTCGGACAGGGCGAGATCGACCCGGCGCGCCTCGCCACCCGCCATCCACCGCTCGAGCGAGGCGGTCCGTCGGTCTTCGCTGCACCCGGTGACCACCCAGGCGGCGCCGGCACGATCGACCGCCGTGCGCAGGATGGTGTAGAGCGGCGTGGCGACCCTGCCTTTCGCCCGCGCCGCGCGGTCGGCCTCGGTCAGCCAGCGGGCGAGCTCCTCGCGCCGCGGGTTGGGCACGCGGTGGCGGCCCTTCGGCGAGCCGTCGAGCGCGTAGGCGGTCAGCGTGCCCTCCACGCTATCGAGCGCGTAGAGGGTTCCGCTCGCCGCGTGGACCTCGAGCTCGAGCTTGCGCAGCAGCGTCGCCCCCGGCCCGAGCTCGACCGCCGGCGCCTCGCCGAACGACGCCAACCGCTCTTTCCGGCCGACGTGCCAGAGCTCGATCGGCGGCGTCGAGCGAGCGGTCGAGATCGCCACCCGGCCGGGCCCGACCCATGCCACGTCGGTCGCCTCGTCAGGGAGCGGCCAGGAGGTGTGCTCCTCGCCCTCCAGACCGAGCACCGAGACCTCGTCGCCGTGGATGCCGAGGAGCACGACCCCGTGCGTGGCGTCGACGTCGAGGGCGCGCAACGGCGGCAGCTCGAGCGAGCTCAGCAGGTCGGCGGCGGGCGAGACGACCAGCAGCCGCGAGGTCCGTTGATTCCAGCCCCACAGGTTGCCGCGGGAATCGACACCGAGCCGGCTCGGCGAGAGGCCGCGGATCAGGACGAGGGGATCCAGGGATGGCGAGACCGCCTGCCGGTCCTCGTTCGGCGCGGCCGCCGTCGTGCAGAGCGGCGGCACGCTCGATGCCGCGACCGCGAGGAAGAGGGTGAAGAGCGATCGTAGGTCGAAGGCTCTCATGGCTTCCCCCTACCACATCAACTGCAGAGCATCTTAGCAGATATTCGCCACCGCGATGGGCGCCTCGATCAAGCCGTGGGCGCGGGCGCGGCGCCAGAACTCGTCGAGGCCGGCGCGCTGCCGGGGGCCGAGCTCGAAGTCCAGCGCCTCGGTGAGGTAGGCGCGGACGAGGCCGGCGGGGAGGCCGAGGTCGCGCACCGCCTGGGCGATCACGTCGTCGAGGCGGTCGAGGCCGAAGCGGAGGCTCGCGGCGAGCCGGGCCGCGAGATCGGGTACGGCGGCCAGCGCCGCCGGCCGCGCCGCCCACACCGCGAACACGAAGGGCAGCCCGGTCAGCTCCTGCCACTCGGCGGCGAGGTCGACCACCCGCCAGCGCTCGCGGTCGACCTGGAGCGCCGGATCGCCGATCACCAGCGCGGCGTCGGCACGGGCGAGCATCGCCGGCACGTCCGCCGGCGCCTCGACGTAGGCCGGCGCGATCCCCCAGCGCTCGGCGGCGAGGATGCGGGTGAGCGCCGCCGAGGTGCGGCTATTGGCGTCGAGCGCGACGCGGCGCACCTCGGGGATCGGCCGGCGGCTGACCAGGAGCACGCTCCGCACCTCCTGGGTGGCCGCGACGCAGGCGTCCGGCAGCACCTCGAGGCCGCCGATCCGCGGCACCTCGATCGACGGCACGAGCCCCACGTCGAGCGTGCCTGCGGCGAGCCGGCGGGCGATCTCGGCGGGCGGCAGGTAGAGCGCGTCCAGGCGGTCGGCGTGGTGTCCGGCGCGGAGGCCCCAGGCGAGGGGACGGCTGTTGAGGAAGTCGACGACGCCGACGCGGAGCCGCGCCGGCGGAGGGAGGTGCGGCATCGCGCGACGCTCCCCCGCCTAGCGCGACATCGCGTTCAGGAACTCCTCGTTCGACTTCGTCTTCTTGAGCTTGTCGAGCAGGAGCTCCATCGCCTCGACGGTCGACAGCGGGTTCAGCACCTTGCGGAGCACCCACACGCGGTGGAGCTCGTCCTGCGGCATCAGCAGCTCCTCCTTGCGGGTGCCCGACTTCTGGATGTCGATCGACGGGAAGACGCGCTTGTCGACCAGCTTCCTGTCGAGGTGGAGCTCGCAGTTGCCGGTGCCCTTGAACTCCTCGAAGATGACGTCGTCCATGCGGCTGCCGGTGTCGACGAGCGCGGTCGAGATGATCGTCAGGCTGCCGCCCTCCTCGATGTTGCGCGCGGCGCCGAAGAAGCGCTTCGGGCGGTGGAGAGCGTTGGCGTCGATGCCGCCCGAGAGCACCTTGCCCGACGGCGGCTGCACGGTGTTGTAGGCGCGCGCCAGGCGGGTGATCGAGTCGAGCAGGATGACCACGTCCTTCTTGTGCTCGACCAGGCGCTTGGCCTTCTCGATCACCATCTCGGCGACCTGCACGTGGCGGGTGGCCGGCTCGTCGAAGGTGGACGACACCACCTCGCCCTGCACCGAGCGCTGCATGTCGGTGACCTCCTCGGGCCGCTCGTCGATCAGCAGCACGATGAGGATGACCTCCGGGTGGTTGCGCTCGATCGAGTGGGCGATCGACTGGAGCAGCATCGTCTTGCCGGTGCGCGGCGGGGCGACGATCAGCGCCCGCTGGCCCTTGCCCATCGGGGTGACGAGGTCCATCACCCGCGACGACATGTCGCCCGGCACCTCGAGCTTGACCCGCTCCTCGGGGTAGAGCGGGGTGAGGTTGTCGAAGAAGATCTTGCCGCGGGCGACCTCGGGGTGCTCGAAGTTGACCGCCTCGACCTTGATCAGCGCGAAGTAGCGCTCGCCCTCCTTGGGCTGGCGCACCTGGCCGGAGACGGTGTCGCCGGTGCGCAGGTCGAAGCGGCGGATCTGCGACGGCGAGACGTAGATGTCGTCCGGCCCGGGGAGGTAGTTGTACTCGGGCGCCCGCAGGAAGCCGAAGCCGTCCGGCAGGCACTCGAGCACGCCCTCGGCGAAGATCAGGCCGCTCTTCTCCGTCTGCGCCTGGAGGATCTTGAAGATCAGCTCCTGCTTGCGCATGCCGGTCGCCCCCTCGACGCCGAGGTCCTTGGCGATGTCCGCCAGCTCCCCGATGCTCATCTCCTTGAGCACCCGGATGTCCAGCGTCTCCGAGGGGCGCTCGGCTCGCTTCTGTGCTCTGTTGTTCCTTGCCATGGTTTTCCTCGGTTTTCCTCTCGTTGAGACCCCGGCGGATGCGGGGGCTGCTCGCGGTACTGCGGTCCTGAAGGTGTATCAGGGAGCGGGGTCGCCGGGACGGCTGGTCAGCCGCTCGTCGATCGCCCTCCACAGCTCTCGAATGCCGTCGCCGGTCTTCGACGACACCGGCACCACCGGCGTCGCCCCGGGACCGGCGGCGATCCCCAGCGCGCGGCGGACCTCCGCCACCGCCTGCTGGCCGCGCCCGCGGCCGAGCTTGTCGGCCTTGGTCGCCGCCACCAGGAGCGGCACGCCGAACCCGGCGAGGTAGTCGTACGCCTGGACGTCGAGGGGGGTCGCCCCCACCTTGGCGTCCACCAGCAGGACCACCTGCGCCACCGCCGCCGAGCGGTCGAGGTACGCCTCGACCAGCTCCGCCCAGCGGCGCCGCTCCTCCCGGCCGGCCTTGGCGTAGCCGTATCCGGGCAGGTCGACGAACCAGACGCGTTCGTTGACCAGGAAGTAGTTGACCGCGCGCGTGCGACCCGGCGTCGAGCTGATCCGGGCCAGGGCCTTGCGGCCCAGGAGCCGGTTCAAGAGGCTCGACTTGCCGACGTTCGAGCGGCCGGCGAAGGCGACCTGCGGCCGCCCGTCAGAGAGGAAGCCGCCGGCCGCCACCGCCGAGCGTACGAACTCGGCGCTGGCGATCTTCACGGTCGCGGGCTGTCAATCGGGCTCGCCGGCCGCGGCCGCCCCGGAGGGCCGCCGCGCCCGGCAGGATCAGTGGGCGAGGGAGTCGCCGCCGACCGGGGGCTCCGAGGTCGTCCCCTCGAGTTTGCCCTCGGGCCGCGGCAGCGGAGCGATCGGACCGTCGAGGGCCAGACGCAGCACCTCGTCCATCGAATCGATCAGGTGGACCTCGAGCACCGCCCGGATCTCCTCCGGGATCTCCTCGAGGTCCTTCTCGTTCTCCTGCGGCAGGATCAGCTCGGTGATGCCCGCCCGGTAGGCGGCCAGCACCTTGTCCTTGATGCCGCCGACCGGCAGCACCTTGCCGCGCAGGGTGATCTCGCCGGTCATCGCGACGTCCTTCCTGACCGGCACCTGGGTCAGCGCCGAGACCAGCGCCGTCGCCATGGTGATCCCCGCCGACGGCCCGTCCTTGGGGATCGCCCCCTCGGGCACGTGCAGGTGGAGGTCGTTGGTCTCGTTGAAGTCGGGGTCGACGCCGAGGAGGTCGGCGCGGCTCCGCAGGTAGGAGACGGCGGCGCGCGCCGACTCCTGCATCACGTCGCCGAGCTGGCCGGTCAGGGTCAGCTTGCCCTTGCCGCGCATCAGCCCGACCTCGGTCTCGAGCAGCTCGCCGCCGACCTCGGTCCACGCCAGGCCGGTGGCGACGCCGATCTCCGACTCCTCGTTCTTCTTCCGCGGCCGGTACTTCGGCTTGCCGAGCAGCTCGCCGACCACCTCGGGGCCGACCTCGACCTCGACCGCCCCCTTCTCCTGCACCACGCGGCGCGCGATCTTGCGGCACACCGAGCCGACCTCGCGCTCCAGGTTGCGCACCCCCGCCTCGCGGGTGTAGCGCTCGATCAAGAGCTTGAGGCCCTCGTCGGTGAAGCGCACCTTGTCGGCCGACAGGCCGTGCGCCTCGAGCTGCTTGGGCACCAGGAACTGCTTGGCGATCGCCTGCTTCTCGTTCGGCGTGTAGCCGGAGAGCGAGATCAGCTCCATGCGATCCTTGAGCGCCGGCGGGATGGTGTGCCCGACGTTGGCGGTGGCGATGAACATCACCTTCGAGAGGTCGTAGTCGACGTCGAGGTAGTGGTCGAGGAAGGAGTCGTTCTGCTCGGGGTCGAGCACCTCGAGGAGCGCCGCCGACGGGTCGCCGCGGAAGTCCATCGACATCTTGTCGATCTCGTCGAGCAGGAAGACCGGGTTGACGGTGCCGGCCTTCTTCATCATCTGGACGATCTGCCCGGGGAAGGCGCCGATGTAGGTGCGGCGGTGGCCGCGGATCTCGGCCTCGTCGCGCACGCCGCCCAAGGACAGGCGCACGAACTTCCGCCCGGTGGCCCGCGCGATCGACTTGGCGAGCGACGACTTGCCGACGCCCGGCGGGCCGACGAAGCAGATGATCGAGGACTTCGTCTGGCCGACGAGCTGGCGCACGGCGAGGAACTCGAGGATGCGCTCCTTGATCTTCTCGAGGCCGTAGTGGTCGGCGTCGAGGATCTCCTCGGCGCGCTTGAGGTCCTTCTGCTCGCGGGTCTTCTTCTTCCACGGCACCGAGAGGAGCCAGTCGATGTAGTTGCGGCTGACCGTCGCCTCGGCGGAGACCGGCGGCATCGCCTCGAGCCGCTTCAGCTCCTGCTCGGCCTTCTCCTTCGCCGCCTCGGGGAGCCCCACCTCCTCGATCTTCTGGCGCAGCTCGGCGATCTCGTCGCCGCGGTCGTCCTTGCGCCCCAGCTCCTGATGGATGGCCTTGATCTTCTCGTTGAGGTAGTACTCCTTCTGGGCCTTCTCCATCTGCTTCTTGACCTTGACGTTGATGCGCTTGTCGATGTTGATCTTCTCGATCTCGACGTCGAGCAGGTCGTGAAGCCGCTGCAGCCGCTCGTAGGGGTTGATCCGCTCGAGCAGCGACTGCTTCTCGGGAGTGGCGACCATCAGGTGGGCGGAGAGCACGTCGGCGAAGCGGTCGGGGTCGTCGAGCTTGAGCGTCGACATCAGCCCCTCGAACGCCAGGTGGTGGCTCATCTTCGCGTACTGCTCGAAGGCGGCCAGCACCTTCGCCATGTAGCTGGTCAGCTCGTCGGAGGTCGGGAAGCTCGCCTCGAGCACCTCGACCTCCGCGTTCATCGCGCCGTCGATCTCGAACATCTCGAGCAGCCGCCCGCGCACCACGCCCTCGACCATCACCTTGACGTTGCCGTTCGGCAGCTTGAGGTTCTGGACGACGGTGGCGACCACCCCGATGTCGTAGATGTCCTCGCGCTCCGGCTCGTCGACCTTGGGGTCCTTCTGGGCGACGAGGAAGATGCGCTTGCCGTTGCCGGTCAGCGCCTGCTCCAGGGCGCGCACGGAGCTCTCCCGGCCGACGATGAACGGCGCCATCATGTTCGGGAAGATCACCATGTCCCGGAGCGGGACGAGGGGCAGGGTCTGGCGCTCGGTGGCGATGAAGGAAGACGGCTTCACTGGCAGGGGGTGCTCCTATCGGCGAGGCGGTGACGGCGCGCGGAGCGCGTCAGACCGCCTTCTTGTACAGGGTGATCGGCTGCACGCGGCTCTCGACGACCTCCTCGTTGATGACGCACTGCTTGATGTCGCGCTGCGAAGGCACGTTGTACATCAGCTCGAGCATCAGCTCTTCGAGGATGATGCGCAGGCCGCGGGCGCCGACGTTGCGCTTGAGCGCCTCGCGGGCGACCGCGACGATGGCTCCGTCGGTGAACTTGAGCTCGACGCCCTCGAACTCGAAGATCTTCTGGTACTGCCGCATCAGGCTGTTCTTGGGCTCGCGGAGGATGCGCACCAGCGCCTCCTCGTCGAGCTCCTCGAGCGTGGCGACCACCGGCAGGCGGCCGACGAACTCGGGGATCAGGCCGTACTTGATGAGGTCCTCGGGCAGCGCCTGCTCGAGCAGGGCGCCGGCGCGGCGCTCCTTCTTGCCGCGCACCTCGGCGCCGAAGCCGAGGCTCTTCTGGTTGAGCCGCTGCTCGATGATCTCCTCGAGCCCGACGAAGGCGCCGCCGCAGATGAACAGGATGTTGGTGGTGTCGATCTGCAGGAACTCCTGGTGCGGGTGCTTGCGGCCGCCCTGGGGCGGCACGTTGCACTGCGTGCCCTCGAGGATCTTGAGCAGCGCCTGCTGCACGCCCTCGCCGGAGACGTCGCGGGTGATCGACGGGTTGTCGCCCTTCTTGCAGATCTTGTCGACCTCGTCGATGTAGACGATGCCGCGCTGCGTCTTCTCCTTGTCGTTCCCGGAGGCCTGGTAGAGCTTGAGGATGATGTTCTCGACGTCCTCGCCGACGTAGCCCGCCTCGGTCAGGGTGGTGGCGTCGGCGATGGTGAAGGGGACGGAGAGGAGCCGCGCCAGGGTCTGGGCGAGGAGCGTCTTGCCGGTGCCGGTCGGCCCGATGAGCAGGATGTTCGACTTCGCCAGCTCGACGTCGCCGTGGCTCTTCTCGGCGAAGTCGATCCGCTTGTAGTGGTTGTAGACGGCGACGGCGAGCTTCTTCTTCGCCTGCTCCTGGCCGATGACGTACTCGTCGAGGAGGCCCTTGATCTCCTTCGGCTTCGGCAGCGAGGTGTCCTGCTGCTGCTCGAGCATCCGGTCCTCGGCGATGATGTCGAGACAGATGTCGACGCACTCGTCGCAGATGAACACCGTCGGCCCGGCGATCAGCTTCTTCACCTCCCGCTGGCTCTTGTTGCAGAAGGAGCACCTCAGGACTTCATCGCCGGTCTCTTTCTTCGGCATCTCTCCTCCAGGTCGGTACGGGCTCGCCGGCTTGTTCCCGGTGAAGCGTGTCCCCGGTGCGGTCTTCCCGGTGTGGTCTTTCCCGGTGCCAGTCCCTGCGTAGCTCCCTGCCTCCCCCAGTGGGTGGCGCGATGCTAGGCAGCGAGCCCGGACCTGTCAACTCTCGCCCACGATAACAGCCCTTTCGCGGCGGGCTATTTCTTCTCCGATTCTTCTCCGCCCGCTCCCCCGCCGCGCGGACCTCGACGGCTCCCGGGCGCCGTGTGGTGCGGCGCCCGCAAGCCTCCTGCCAACGCTCAGCCGGCGGTCTCCACCGGCGTCGGCGCGCCGGGCTTGCGGCGGAGCATCACGCGGTCGGCGAGGCCGTAGTCCACCGCCTCGTCGGCCGACAGGATCTTGTCCCGCTCGGTGTCCTCGTGCACCTTCTCCTTCTTCTGGCCGGTGTGCCGCGCCAGCACCTCGTCGACCTTGTCGCGGATCAGCAGCATCTCCTTGGCGTGGATCTCGATGTCGGTCTGCTGGCCGCCGATGTTCTGGATCCACGGCTGGTGGATGAGCACCCGGCTGTTCGGCAGCACCACCCGCTTGCCCTTGGTGCCGGCGGCGAGCAGCACGGCGGCGAACGAGGCCGCCATCCCCACGCAATACGTCGCCACGTCGGGCTTGATGTACTGCATGGTGTCGTAGATCGCGAAGCCGGCCGAGGTCGAGCCGCCCGGCGAGTTGATGTAGAGCGAGATGTCCTTCTCCGGGTTCTCCGCCTCGAGGAAGAGCATCTGGGCGATGATCAGGCTGGCCATGTCGTCGTCGATCGCGCGGCCGAGGAAGATGATGTTGTCCTTGAGCAGGCGGGAGTAGATGTCGTAGGCCCGCTCGCCGCGGCTGGTCTGCTCGACCACCATCGGGATCAGCATGGGGGTGGCGCTCTCCTATCCTTCCGAGGCCGCCACGGCGGCCTCCGTTTCGTCGTGGGTGGTGGCGGCGGCGGCGCCCTCGGGATCGTCGCCGAGGAGGCGCCGCGCAGCCTTGTCGCGGCGCAGGCGGGCGCGGATCGCCGCGTCGCCGCCGAGCGCCTCGCGGACGCGGTCGGCGGGCGCCTTCTCGCTGCGCGC
>DATABP010000579.1:0-1964 GCA_036259515.1 Thermoanaerobaculia bacterium
GCCGGCCCGGCGAGCTGACGACGACGACACTCCTCGCCGCGCCGGCCGACCTCGGCCACCCGCCCGCTCGCCCGCACCCGGTCGCCCGCCGCCACCGGGTAGCGGCCCGGCCCCCCCGACTCGCTCACCCACAGCCCGTCCGCGGTGGCCGGATCGCCGTCGCCCGCGGGGTCCTCCATCCAGAAGCCGCCCGGCAGGGTGATCCGGCCGCCGCTCTCGACCGGCGCCGCCACCGCGGTGACCACGCCCTCCACGCCGGCGACCTCGCGGCCGGCGAGCGGCGAGAGGTGCGCCACGCCCTGGACCTCGGGGATGGTCGCCCGGGCGGGCGGCGGCGCCGCCGGGACCGGCGGCACGGCCGCGCCGGAGAGCGCGAAGGCGTAGAAGAGCGTCCGCTGGCCGGCGGAGAAGTTGTCGTCCGAGACGAGGACCAGCGTCCGCCGGCCGTCGGGGAGCGCCGGGCCGAGCGCCATCCCCTCGACGTTGTCGAGCGGCACGTCGAGGCGCGCGAAGTCGAGGAACAGGCGCTTCTCCACCGGGCGGGCGCGGCGCGGCAGCCGGGGAGCGCCGGTCACCCGGTCGGCGCCGGCGAGGTCGACCGCGTAGAGACGCACCGAGTTGCCGCGGCCGGTGGCGAAGGTCCGCTCGAGCGCCAGAAGCCGCCCGTCTCCGAGCGCCAGGAGCTCGACCAAGCCGCCCACCTCGAGGCCGCCCTCGTCGGCCGGCGCCGGCAGCGGGTCGACCTCGTAGACGTGCTCGGCCAGCGGCCGGCCGCTCGCCGCGTCGACGACGAGGAGCCGCGCCCGGCTCGACTGGCCGAAGCCGACGACCGGCCCGTCCTGCGCCAGCGCCACCTCGCCGGCGGTGATCAGCCGGCGGCCGTCGGGGGCGATCGCCAGCGCCTCGAAGCCGTAGTTGAAGCGCACGCCGCGGCGGTCGTCCGGCGGCCCGGCGGGCAGGAAGTGCGCGGGCGGCAGGATCACCCGGCGGGTGACGCCGTCGGTGCCCAGCTCGCGGAGCCACGGCGGCGCGTCGCGGTCGGCGTCGCCCTCGGAGGAGATCCACAGCGTGCCGTGCGGCGACAGCGCCAACCCCTCGGGGTCCGCCGAGCGCGCCGCCAGCGGAGCGCCGTCGGCCTCGGCGAGCGGGGTCGCGCCGACGACCTCGACGTCGCCGTCCTCGAGCCGGCCGTCGGCCAGGTCGACCGCCAGCGCGTAGAGGCGCGGCGGCCCGAAGTCGCCGCGGTCGTCCGAGAGCGCCAGCCAGCGCCCGCTCGACGGCTGCCAGGCGAGCGCCGAGAGCCCGCCCACCGGGGCCGCGTCGACGGGGGTCGTCTTCCCGAGCTCGGCGACGCCGAGGAGCTCCAGCCTCAGCCCCGCCGGCGCCTCGTCCGCCGTGCGCGGCGCCGGGCCGGCGGCTCCCCCGCAGCCGGCGAGGACGGCGCACAGCGCCCCGGCGCCGGCGAACACGGCGGCGAGACGGACGGACGGGCGTCGGAAGGGCGGGCGCATGCGGGGGGCCTCCGGACCGAAAAGGAACGCCGAGGACGACAGGGCACCGGGCCACGGGGATCATACCGGCGCCCCCGGTTACAATCCCGCGCCCATGATCCCCGTCGTCCTCTCCGGCGGCAGCGGCACGCGGCTCTGGCCGGTCTCCCGCGCGTCCTTCCCGAAGCAGCTCACCGATCTCGTCGGCGAGTCGCTCCTCGCCCGCACGCTGCGGCGGGTGACGCCGCTCGGGCCCCCCTGGGTGGTCGCCGCCGCCGAGGGCCAGGTGCTCACCCGCCGGGTGATGGACGACCTCGGGCTGCCGCGCGAACGCGCCGTCTTCGAGCCGGCCGCCCGCAACACCGCCCCGGCGATCGCGCTCGCCGCCCACATCCTCTCGCTCGCCGGCTGGGGCGAGGAGGTGATGGGCGTCTTCCCCTCCGACCACCTGATCGCCGACGAGGCCGCCTTCCT
>DATABP010000580.1:0-2342 GCA_036259515.1 Thermoanaerobaculia bacterium
CCCCCCCCCCGCCGGCCGAGGAGGCGAAGCCCGCCCGCAAGGGCGCCAAGGCCGCCAAGCCGGCCGCCGCCCCGGCCCCCGCCGCCTAGCCGGCGCCGCAGCCGGCCGAGGAGGCGCCCGAGGCCGCCGCCGAGGCGGTCGCCGCCGACGCGCCGGCCGACGAGGCCCCCGCCGCCGAGATCCGGGCCGCCGCCGAGCCGGCGTCCGAGGAGCCCGCCCCGGCCGAGGCCGAGGCGCCGGCCGGCGAGGACGCCGAGAAGCCGGCCGAGGGCTAGTCCGTGAGCGAGCTGCGCCAGCAGGTCGAGTCGCTGGTCAAGGCGATGGTCGACGCCCCCGAGGAGGTGGCGGTGTTCGAGGTGTCCGAGGACGCCGCGACGATCTTCGAGGTCGAGGTCGCTCCCGACGACGTGGGCAAGGTGATCGGGCGCCGCGGCGCGACGGTGCGCGCGCTGCGCACCCTGCTCGACGCCCGCGCCGCGCTCGACGACGAGCTCTATGAGCTCGAAGTCCTCGACTGATCCTCCGCGCGAGGACCCCGGCACCGTCGCCGTCGGCCGCGTGCTGCGCGCCCACGGCCTCCGCGGCGAGGTGGTCGTCGAGGTGGCGAGCGACAACCCGGAGCGCTTCGCCGACGGCGCCGAGCTCCTGCTGATGGCACCGGGCCAGGCTGGCGAGGCGCTCCCCGAGGCGGCCCGCCGGCGGCTGGTCGTCGCCTCGTCCCGGCCCCACCGCGGCGCGCTCCTCGTCGTCTTCGAGGGGGTCGAGGACCGCGACGCGGCCGACGCCCTGCGCGGCGAGCTGGCGGTGCCGGCGGGCGAGGTGCCGGCGCCGCCGCCCGGCACCTGGTACCACTTCCAGCTCCTGGGTTGCCGGGTGGTCGACGCGGCGGCCGGGGAGATCGGCGAGGTCGTCGACCTGATCGAGGACGGCGGCGGGCTGCTCCTCGTCGTCGAGGGCGGCGGCCGGCGGGTGCCGGTGCCGTTCGTCGAGCGCTTCCTGGTCGCGGTCGATCCGGCGGCGCGGCGGATCGAGGTGGCGCTGCCGGAAGGGCTGATCGAGACGTGCGCGTCGACGTCCTGACCATCTTTCCGGAGCTCTTCGCGCCGTTCCTCGCCACCAGCCTGGTGGGGCGGGCGATCGAGCGCGGGCTGCTCGCGGTGGCGGTGCACGACCTCCGCGAGTGGACCCGTGACCGCCACCGCTCGGTGGACGACGAGCCGTACGGCGGCGGTGGCGGTATGGTGATGACGGCGCCGCCGTGGCTCTCCGCCGTGCGGGCGCTGGGCGGCGGCCGGCCGTCGGGGGAAGAGGGGCGGCCGTGGCGGGTGTTGCTCAGCCCCCAGGGCCGGCGGCTCGACGAGCCGCTGGTGCGCGAGCTGGCGGCGCGCGAGGAGCTGGTGCTCCTGTGCGGCCGCTACGAGGGGATCGACGAGCGGGTGCGCGAGACGGTGGTCGACGAGGAGGTGTCGATCGGCGACTTCGTGCTCTCGGGCGGCGAGCTGCCGGCGATGGTGCTGGTCGAGGCGGTGTCGCGGCAGGTGCCGGGGGTGGTGGGGTTCGAGGGATCGGTCGAGCGGGACAGCTTCCGCCGCGGCCTCCTCGACCACCCGCACTACACCCGGCCGCCGGAGGTCGAGGGGCGCGAGGTGCCGCCGGTGCTCCTCTCCGGCGACCACGCGGCGATCGAGCGCTGGCGGCGGCGGGCGGCGCTCGCCGCGACGCGGGCGAAGCGGCCGGACCTCCTGGCCGCCGCGGAGCTGGACGAGCTGGACCGCCGGCTCCTCGCCGAGCTGGAGGCGGAGGAGGCACGGGGCGGCGGCGGGTCGGAGCGATGAAGGACGTCGAGCGTCGCCTTGCGGCGATCGTGCGGCGTGAGGGATAATCGACGTTCTCTCTGGAGCAGGGGAAAGTCATGAACAAGCTGCAAGATGTCGAGACGGGTTACCTGAGGAGCGACGTGCCGGAGTTCCGGCCTGGCGATACGGTCGCCGTCCACGTCCGCGTGCGCGAGGGCGACAAGGAGCGCATCCAGCTCTACCAGGGCGTGGTGATCGCGCGCCGCGGCGGCGGCACCCGCGAGACCTTCACCGTGCGCAAGGTGTCGGGCGGCGTCGGCGTCGAGCGGATCTTCCCGCTCCACTCGCCGATCATCGACCGCATCGTCAACCTGCGCCAGGGCAAGGTGCGGCGCGCCAAGCTCTACTACCTGCGCGGCCGCCGCGGCAAGGCCGCCCGCATCGAGGAGCGCCGTCAGGCGCCGAGCGGCTAGCGGTCGAGGTCCCGCCGTCGGCATGCCCCCCGGTCACGAGCTCGCGCCGAACCGTGGGCCGGCGGCGCGCCGG
>DATABP010000581.1:0-3233 GCA_036259515.1 Thermoanaerobaculia bacterium
CGCCGCGGAACCGAGAGGCGGCGGTACGATCCCGCCGCCTCCCCTCTAAACTACCCGATCTGGCTGAGGATCGAGTAGAGCGGCAGGTACATGGCGGCCACGATGGTGCCGATGATCGCGCCGAGGACGACGATCATGAGCGGCTCGATCAGCTTGGTCAGGCCGGCGACCGCGGTGTCGACCTCTTCCTCGTAGAACTCGGCGATCTTCTGGAGCATCTGGTCGAGGGCGCCGGTCTGCTCGCCGACGTTGATCATCTGCACCACCATCGGCGGGAACACCTTGGTCTCGCCGAGCGGCTGCGACACCGTGCGGCCCTCCTCGACCGCCTTGCGCACCGCCATCACCGCGTCCTCGATGACCGCGTTGCCGGAGGTGCGCGCGGTGATCTCCAGCCCGTCGAGGATCGGCACGCCGGAGGCGGTGAGCGTCGACAGCGTCTGGCAGAAGCGGGCGACGGCGATCTTGCGCAGGAGCTGGCCGATGATCGGGATGCGCAGCATCGCGCCGTCGATCACCCGCCGGCCGCGGTAGGTCTTGTAGTAGCGGGTGATCGCCACCCAGCCGAGGACCAGGATGAGCAGCATCCACACCGTGTAGCGGCCGACGAAGTTGCTCGCCGCCACCACCACGCTGGTGATCAGCGGCATGTCGCCGCCGACGCTCTCGAGGAGCTGCTGGAAGACCGGGATCACCTTCCACAGGATCAGCCAGACGACGCCGGCCGCGATGACGATCACCGCCGTCGGGTAGATCAGCGCCGACTTGACCTGGCCCTTCAGCCGGACGACCTTCTCGATGTAGGTCGACAGCCGCTGCAGGATCACGTCGAGGATGCCGCCCGCCTCGCCGGCGGCGATCATGTTGACGTAGAGGTCGTCGAACGCCTTGGGGTGGCGGCGCATCGCCTCGGCGAGCGAGGAGCCGGCCTCGACGTCGCCGCGCACCTTGTCGATGACCTGCGCGAAGACCGGGTTCTCCTCCTGCTCGCCGAGGATCTCCAGGCACTGCACGAGCGGCAGGCCGGCGTCGAGCATCACCGAGAACTGACGGGTGAAGATGGCGATGCGCTTCTGCGCGATGCCGCGCGCGAGCCGCGGCAGCACCCGCACCTGGCGCCCCTTCTCGCGGATCGAGGTGACGGTGATCTGCTGCCGCCGCAGCATGGCGACCGCGGCGTCGCGGGTGTCGGCGAGCAGCACGCCCTCCTGGGTGTTGCCCGATCGCGTGCGTCCGGACCAGGTGAAGCTCGGCATCGCTCAGCTCCTCAACGCGCCGCCACCGCCGGCTCGGGACCGCCGCCCGGCACCGCCCCCAGCGCCGGATTGAGCGACGAGGGTCCCCGGGCGATGATCTCCTGCAGCTCGTCCGGGTACGACGAGCGGGCCATCGCGGTCTGCAGCGTGATCATGCGCTTGAAGTAGAGGGCGGCGAGCGACTGGTTGAAGGTCTGCATCCCGTGCCGCGCCTGCCCCGACTGCATCGTTCCGTAGATCTGGTGGATCTTGTCCTCGCGGATCAGGTTGCGGATCGCCGCGTTGGGGACCAGGATCTCCATCGCCAGCGCCCGCCCCTTGCCGCCCGCGCGCGGCAGGAGCGACTGGCAGACGATCCCCTCCAGCACGAACGAGAGTTGCACCCGGATCTGCCCCTGCTGGTGGGCGGGGAAGATGTCGACGATGCGGTTGATCGTCTGCGCCGCCGAGTTGGTGTGGAGGGTGGCGAAGGTGAGGTGGCCGGTCTCGGCGATGCGCAGCGCCGCCTCGACGGTCTCGAAGTCGCGCATCTCGCCGATCAGCACCACGTCGGGGTCCTGGCGCAGCACCGAGCGCAGGGCGTTCGAGAAGCTGTGGGTGTCGGCCGCCAGCTCGCGCTGGTTGACGATGCACTTCTTGTGGCCGTGCAGGTACTCGACCGGGTCCTCGATGGTGACGATGTGCTCGGCGCGCTCGCGGTTGACCTTGTCGATCATCGTCGCCAGCGTGGTCGACTTGCCGGAGCCGGTAGGGCCGGTGACCAGCACCAGGCCGCGCGGCTTCTCGCACAGCTTCTCGACCACCGCCGGCACCCCGAGCTCGCGGAAGGTGCGGATCTCGTAGGGGATCTGGCGGAAGGCGGCGGCGATCGCGCCGCGCTGGTGGAAGACGTTGGCGCGGAAGCGGGCCAGCCCCTTGATGCCGAAGGAGAAGTCGATCTCCAGGTTCTCCTCCAGCCGGTGCTTCTGGTTGTCGGTGAGGATCGAGTAGGCGAGCTGCTTCGTCTGGGTCGGCGTCAGCGGCTCGTAGTTGAGCTCGCGGAGCACCCCGTCGACCCGGATCTGCGGCCGCGAGTTGGTCGTCAGGTGGAGGTCGGAGCCTCCCTGGTCGACCATCCCCCGCAGCAGCTCGTTGAGCGTCGGCATCGCCATCGCGCGCAGCTTCCTCCTCGGTGTCTCGAATCCGGCCGACTCGGTGTCTCGAACCCGTCCGATCCGTCCGTCCCGCCCTGTCCTCGCGGCTTCGCTGGCGCGCAGTCTACACCATCCGCGGCGCGTCTCAAGCTATAGAGGAATGCAGAACTCTACGGGCCGGAGCCCGCCACCGCCGCCGCGTGCGCCGCCTCCTCGAGCTCCCGCAGGCGGCCGAGAGCGGCGCGCGCCTCGTCGACGCGGCCGAGGTCGACCAGCGACTCGCCGAGCAGGCGCCACGCCTCGATCGACCCGGGGGTGAGCTCGGTGGCGCGGGCGAGGAGCGGCACCGCCTCGGCCCGGCGGCCGAGCGCCACCAGCGTGCGCCCGTAGTGGAGGGCGATCTCGGCGGTGAAGCCGGGGTCCTCCCGCCCCTCGGCGACGGCGGCCCACACCGGCGCCAGGAGCTCCGCCGCCTCGGCGTGCCGCTCCTGGCTGGTGCGGACGGCGGCGAGGAGCACCGCCGCGCGCGACCGCGGCGCCCGCTCCGCCGACTCGACGAGGAGCTCCTCGGCGCGGGCGGCGTTGCCGAGCGACATCTCGGCGCGGGCGGCGACGAAGAGGGCGGCGGGATGCGGGAGGTCGGGCCGGGCCGGGTTGGATCCGGTGAGCGGCGCCAGCACCTCGAGGGCACGGGCGGCGCGGCCGTCGTCGACGTAGAGGCCGCCGAGCAGCACGCGCGCCTCGGCGGGCGCGAGCGGGGCGCCACCGGTCGCGTCGATCCCGAGGGTCGCCGCGTACGCCGCGACGAGGACCAGCCAGAGTCCGAGCGCGCGCCTCAGGGCTC
>DATABP010000582.1:0-10708 GCA_036259515.1 Thermoanaerobaculia bacterium
CGACCCGCTGCCCGCTCTCGGCGCCGAGCTCGCCCGCACCCTCGCCGAGTCGCCGCCGCACTCGGTCTCCGACGGCGACGTCATCGCCGACGGCGTCGACCCCGAGCTCGACCGCTGCCGCTCGCTCGCCCGCGACACCAAGCGCCACATCCTCTCGCTCGAGGCCGCGGAGCGGAAGGCGACCGGCATCGGCTCGCTCAAGATCCGCTACAACAAGGTGTTCGGCTACTACGCCGAGGTCTCGAAGGCGAACGCCCACCTCGTCCCCGAGCACTACATCCGCAAGCAGACGCTGGTCGGGGCCGAGCGCTACGTCACGCCGGAGATCAAGGAGCTGGAGGAGCAGGTGCTGGGCGCCGAGGAGCGCCAGCTCGCGCTCGAGGCCGAGCACTTCCGCCGCCTGGTCGCCGCCGTCGCGGCGCACGCCGACGGCCTCGCCGCCCTCGCCGCCGCCCTCGGCGAGCTCGACGTCCTCGCCGCCTTCGCCGAGCAGGCGGCGCGCGGGCGCTACGTGCGGCCGCGGGTGGGGCCGCCGGGGGGGCGGCTGTGGATCCGGAACGGCCGCCACCCGGTGGTCGAGGCGGTGAGCCGCGACCCGTTCGTCCCCAACGACGTCGAGCTCGACGCCGAGCGCGCCCAGCTCGTGCTCTTGACCGGCCCCAACATGGGCGGCAAGTCGACCTACCTGCGGCAGGTGGCGCTCGCCGTGGTGATGGCGCAGGCGGGGAGCTTCGTGCCCGCCGACGAGGCGGAGGTGCCGGCGGTCGACCGCGTGTTCACCCGCGTCGGCGCCTCGGACGACCTGGCGCGCGGCGAGTCGACCTTCATGGTCGAGATGATCGAGTGCGCCAACATCCTCCACCACGCCGGGCCGGAGAGCCTGGTGGTGCTCGACGAGGTGGGCCGCGGCACCTCCACCTTCGACGGCCTGTCGCTCGCCTGGGCGATCGTCGAGCACCTCCACGAGCACGCCCGCGCCAGGACGCTCTTCGCCACCCACTACCACGAGCTGACCGAGCTGGCCGACGTGCTGCCGCGGGTGGTCAACCGCACCCTGGCGGTCAAGGAGTGGAAGGGGGACGTGGTCTTCCTGCGCCGGGTGGTGCCGGGGGCGGCGGACAAGAGCTACGGGCTCCAGGTGGCGCGGCTCGCCGGGCTGCCGCGGAGCGTCGTCGAGCGCGCCGCCGAGGTGCTCGCCAACCTCGAGGCCGGCGAGTACGACCTCTCCGGCCGCCCGCGGCTGGCCCGCGGCGGCGGGCCGGCTCCGCCCGGGCCCGATCAGCTCGCCCTCTTCGCCCCCGCCGAGCAGGTGGTGGCTTCGATCTTGCGTGACTGCGACCCCGACCGCCTGACCCCGATCGAGGCCCTCAACCTGCTGCACGACCTCAAGGCGAAGCTTCCATGAGCGAGACGAGCGAGACCAGAGGCGCCGACCTCCTGATGGTCGGCATCCCCGGCAAGACGCTCGACGGCGCCAGCCGCGAGAAGCTGCGCGCGCTGTCTCCGGGCGCGCTGGTGCTGCGGCCGGAGAACGTCGACGACGACGTGGAGGACTTCGCGAAGCTGATCGCCGACCTCCACGAGCTCCTCCCCGACGCGCTCTTCGCGGTCGACGCCGAGGGCGGCCGGGTGGACGCGCTCAAGGCGGTGACCGGCGGCGCGCCGTCGCCGGCCGAGCTCGCCGCCGGCTCGCCGTCGCTGGCCTTCGAGACCGGCCGCTGGCTGGGCCACGCGCTGGCCACCTTCGACTTCGAGCTGGCGCTGGCGCCGGTCGTCGACCTCGACCGCGGCGAGGAGAACAACGCGCTCGACGGCCGCTACCTGGGGAGCGACCCCGAGGCGGTGACCACCCGCGCCCGCGCCTTCCTGCGCGGCCTCCACACCGCCGGCATCGGCGGCTGCTTGAAGCACTTCCCCGGCCTGGGCGGCGCGACCGACGACACCCACGTGATGGGCTCGACCGTCTACCTGCCGAAGCGGGAGCTGGAGCGCGACCTCGTGCCGTTCCGCGAGCTGGCCGCCTTCGCCGGCGCGGTGATGGTCGGCCACGCCAACTACCCGGCGTACGATCGCGACGGGCTGCCGGCGACGCTGTCCCCGGCGCTGCTCGCCGACCTCCTGCGCCGCGAGCTCGGGTTCGAGGGCGTGGTGCTGTCGGACGACCTCGAGATGCAGGCGCTCGCCGACTGGGGCAGCGTCGCCGACCGCGCGGCGGCGGCCTTCGCCGCCGGCTGCGACCTCCTCCTCGTCTGCCACGACCTCGACGCCGCGGCGGCCGCCGCCGAGCGCCTCGACGCCCC
Organism: Thermoanaerobaculia bacterium; assembly: GCA_036259515.1. Taxonomy (GTDB): domain Bacteria; phylum Acidobacteriota; class Thermoanaerobaculia; order Multivoradales; family JBCCEF01; genus DATABP01. The sequence goes on from DATABP010000582.1 coordinate 2,301, forward strand.
CGAGTTCGCCACCCTGCGCGCCCAGGCCGGCGGCCGCCTGGCGCGGCTGCGCGAGGATCTGCGGGCGCTCGCCGTGCGCCACGAGCAGGAGCGCGTCGACGCCGGAGTGATCCGCGGCTACGACTTCGAGGAGGTCTACGACAAGCTCGAGTCGTTGCGCCAAGCGGCCCAGCGGGCGGCGGAGGAGCGGGCGGCGCGGGCGGCCGAGGAGCCGCGGCCGGCCGTGGCATCCGCCGAGGCGCCGGTCGCCGCCGTCGTGCCCGGCGAGTCGGCGCCCTGACCGGCCAGTAGCGAGAACGGCTCCTCGCTAGAACGGGATGTCGTCGTCGTCCGCCGAGCCGCCGCCGCCGCTGTAACCGCCCCCCCCGCCGCCGCTCTCGTAGCCGCCGCCGTAGTCGCCCGGGTCGTAGTCGCGGCCGCCGGGGGCGCCGCCCGGGCCGCCGCCCCGCTGCTCGCCGGGGCCGGAGAGCATCTGGAAGTTCTCGCAGACGACCTCGGTGCGGTACTTCTTCTCGCCGCTCTGCTTGTCGTCCCACGAGCGGGTCTGGAGCCGGCCCTCGATGTAGATCTGCTTGCCCTTGGTCAGGTACTGGCCGGCGACCTCGGCCTGGCGGCCGAAGACGACGACGTTGTGCCACTCCGTCTGCTCCTGGCGCTGGCCGTCGCGGTCCTTCCAGCGGCGGTTGGTGGCGAGCGAGAAGTTGGCCACCGTCTGGCCGCTGGGCAGCGACCGGATCTCCGGGTCGCGGCCGAGGTTGCCGATCAGGATCACCTTGTTGACCATGGGAAGCGCTCCTTCCTCCGCGTTCTCGAGACTGTGCCGGGCGGGGCTAGGGGGACGTGGGCCGGGCGGCGAGCCGCTATCATAGCCGCCCGCCGGGCGGCCCCGCGGCCGCCTGCCGCGTCACCCCGGGAGAACGGAAAACGATGCGCCTCGTCTTACAACGCGTGCGCCGCGCCGAGGTGCGGGTGGGGGGCGAGACGGTGGGCGCGATCGGCCGCGGCCTCCTGGCGCTGGTCGCCGTGGTGCCCGGCGACGACGCGGCCACCGCGGGGCTCGCCGCCGACCGGCTCGCCGGCCTGCGCTGCTTCGACGACGCGGCCGGCAGGATGAACCTCGACGCGGGGGCCGCCGGCGCCGGCTTCCTCGTCGTCTCCCAGTTCACCCTCGCCGCCGACCTCTCCCGCGGCCGCCGGCCGTCCTTCACCGGCGCCGCCCCGCCGGAGGTCGCCGCGCCGCTGGTCGACGCCGTCGCCGACGACCTCCGCCGCCGCGGCTTCCCGGTCGCCACCGGGCGCTTCGGGGCGACGATGGAGGTGGAGCTGGTCAACGACGGCCCGGTGACGTTCGTGCTCGACGTGTAGGCGAGCACGAGTCGGCGAGTCGCCCCACCCCTTGCGCGTCTGGGGGAACGTCCGCTAGTCTTCCCTAGACCGGCATAGGAACGATCGAACCGACCGCCACGAAAGGGAAGGGCCGCCCATGTTCGCCAAGGAATCCGGACTCCTGCAGGGCACCGTGGAGCTGCTCGTGCTCAAGACCCTGTCCTGGGGCCCGATGCACGGCTACGGCATCGCCAGTTGGATCGAGAGCGCCACCGACGACGTGCTGCGCGTCGAGGAAGGCTCGCTCTACCCCGCGCTCTACCGGATGAGCCGCAAGGGTTGGATCCAGGGCGAGTGGGGACGCTCCGAGAACAACCGCCGGGCCAAGTTCTACCGGCTGACCGCCGAAGGCCGACGCCAGCTCCACGAGCAGGTGAGCGGCTGGCAGCGGCTGGCGGCGGCGGTGAGCCAGGCGATCGCCACCGGACAGGCGCCGAGCTGGGCGAAGTGACATGGGCGGCGACTCCTCGGGAGGGTTCCCGCATCGCTTCTTCCGGCCCGCCCCCCAGGCCGAGGTCGACGACGAGCTCCAGTTCCACGTCGACGAGCGCGTCCGCGAGTACGTGGCGGCCGGCATGAGCCCGGAGGCGGCGCGCGCCGCGGCCCTGGCGCGCCTCGGCGACCTGCCCGGCGTGCGCCGCCAGTGCGCCGAGCTGCTCGCCGCCGAGCGCCGGGCGGAGGCGCGGCGCGACTGGTTCGCCGACCTGCGGCAGGACCTGCGCTTCGGCGTCCGCTCCGCCGTCCGCGCGCCGCTGTTCTCGCTCCTCGCCATCGTCACCCTGGCCCTCGGCATCGGGGCGAACGCCGCGGTGTTCGGCGTCGTCAAGTCGGTGCTCCTCGACTCGCTCCCGTACGCCGACGCCGACCGCCTGGTGCGCGTGTACTCGCGGTGGCGCAGCTCGCCGTCGGACCGCCAGAGCCTCAGCCCCGGCGCGGCGACCGACCTCGCCGAGCGGACGCGCTCCTTCGCGAGCGTGACGGCGTTCAACTTCACCACCTTCGACGTCACCCATCTCGGCGAGGCGGGGCCGCGCGTGCTGTCGGGGGCGCTGGTCGGCGGCGGCTTCTTTCGCACCCTCGGCGTCGACGCCGCCCTCGGCCGGACGCTGACCGAGTCGGACGCCGGGCTCTCGGCGGTGATGCTCAGCCATCGGGCGTGGCAGCGCGAGCTCGGCGGCGACCCGCGGGCGGTCGGCCGCACGATGCTGATCAACGGCACCGCCTGCGAGGTGGTCGGCATCCTGCCGCGCGGCTTCGTCGGCCCGATGGGCGAGGCGGACCTGTGGCTCGCGCTCGACCTCACCGGCGCCCTCGCCGACCCGCAGGCGGCGCGCGGGCAGCACTGGCTCGGCGTCGTCGGCCGCCTGGCGCCCGGCGTCGGGCTCGCCGCGGCGCAGCAGGAGCTCGATGCCGTGGCCGCCGCGCTGGCGCGCCAGTATCCGGAGAGCGACGGCGGCCGCGATCTCCGCGTCCTGCCGCTCCGCGACGCGATGGTCGGCGACACCGGGACGCCGCTCCTCCTGCTGATGGCGAGCGCCGGGCTGGTGCTGCTGATCGCCTGCGCCAACCTGGCCGGCGCCCTGCTGTCGCGGATCCTGGCGCGGCGCAAGGAGGTGGCGGTCCGCGTCGCGCTCGGCGCCCGGGGGGGCCGGGTCGTCCGCCAGCTCCTCGCCGAGAGCACGCTGCTCGCCGTCGCCGGCGCCGCCCTCGGGCTGCTGCTCGCCCGCCTGGCGCTCGACGCCCTCGGCCGGCTGGCGCTGGCGCAGCTACCGCCGTATGCGGACCTCTCGCTCGACCTCGGCGTGGTGGCGGTGACGGGCGTCGCGGCGCTCGTCACCGGCGTCGCCTTCGGCATCTCGCCGGCGCTCGCCGCCAGCCGCTGGGAGCCGCAGCGGGGGCTGCGCGAGGCCACCCGCGGCGCCAGCGAGGGACGCGGCTCGCGGCGCTTCCGCGGCGCCCTGGTGGCGGCGCAGGTGGCGCTGTCGTTGAGCCTGCTCGCCGGCGCCGGGCTGCTCGTCCGCAGCCTGTGGGAGATGGCCGGCACACCGCTCGGCTTCGAGCCGGAGGGCGTGCTGGTCGCCGGCGTGCAGCTCCCGTCGGCGGACTACCCGACGGTCGAGGCGATCGCGGCCTTCTACCGCGAGCTCGAGGAGCGCGTCGCCGCCCATCCCGGAGTGGTCGCCGCCGCCCTCGTCACCCAGCTCCCGTCGCCGCAGATGAGCAGCAACGTGCTGACCCTCGAGGGGGCGCCTCCGGCCGGCGAGGGCAAGACCTTCATCCCCTACATGAGCGTGTCGGACGGCTACTTCCGGCTGATGGGGATCGAGCTCCTCGCGGGGCGCACCTTCGGCTCGCAGGACGGGCCGGAGGCGCCGCCGGCGATCGTCGTCAGCGAGACGTTCGCCCGCCGCCACTGGCCCGGCGGCGACGCGCTCGGCAGCCGCCTCCGCGTCAGCCCGCACACCGCCGAGCGCTGGGGGACCGTCGTCGGCATCGTCGGCGACGTGCGGCTCGTCCCGTCGATCGCCGTCCCCGAGCCGCTCGCCTACGCCTCCAACCGGCAGGACTTCTCGTGGGCGTCGCGGACGCTGGTGGTGCGGGCCGAGGGCGAGCCGCGCGCCCTGGCGCGGCCGCTCCAGCGCGAGCTGTCGGCGCTCGATCCCAAGCTGCCGCTGCGCGACCCGACGACCCTGCGCGCCCTGGTCGACGAGCGCTTCGCGGGCCGCTGGCTGCCCGTGCTGCTGATGACCGCCTTCGGGGCTCTGGCGCTGCTCCTCGTCTCGGTCGGCATCTACGCGATGTTCGCCAGCATGGCGAACGCCCGGGAGCGCGAGATCGCGGTCCGCCTGGCGCTCGGCTCGAGCCGAGGCGCCGTCGCCGGCCAGGTGCTGCGGCAGGGCGCCGCGTGGATGGTCGTCGGCCTGGTCGGCGGCGCCGTCGGGCTGGTGCTGGTCTCCCGGCTCCTCGGCGACCTCGTCCACGGCATCCCGCCGCTCGACCCGCCGGCGATCGCGACGGCCGTCGCCGGACTGGTCGTCTGCGCCGCCCTCGCCCTGCTCGGGCCGGTGCGCAGGGCGACGCGGGTCGACCCGGCGGCCGCGTTGCGCGCCTAGCTCCGTCCGCCGACCCGGGACCCCTCTCGCCGCGGCGAGGAGCCGTCCCCCCCGGTCCACCGGTCCAGCCAGTCGAGCACCGTCTCGTGCCACTGGATGGAGTTGGCCGGCTGGAGGACCCAGTGGTTCTCGTCGGGGAAGTAGAGGAGCTTCGAGGGGACGCCCCGCCGCTGGAGCGCGGTGAAGGTGGCGAAGCCCTGGCCCTCGGGGACGCGGAAGTCCTGGCCGCCGTGGACCACCAGCATCGGCGTCTTCCACTCGGTGACGTAGTTGACGGGGTTGTCGCTCTCGTGGGCCTCGGGGCTCTCGTAGTACGGCCCCATGTGCTCCCACTCGGGGAACCACAGCTCCTCGGTGGTGTAGTACATCATCCGCTGGTCGAAGAGACCGTCGTGGTTGACCAGGCAGTCGAAGGCGTCGGGCCAGCGGCCGGCGATCCAGTTGATCATGTAGCCGCCGTAGGAAGCGCCGAGCGCGCAGGCGCGGTCGCCGTCGATCCAGGGGTAGCGCGCGAGGGCCGCCGCCAGCCCCTTCTGGAGGTCCTCCAGCGGCTTGCCGCCCCAGTCGTCGCGGATGGCGTCGGTGAACGCCTGGCCGTAGCCCACCGAGCCGTGGAAGTCGACCATCACCGCCGCGTAGCCGGCGCCGGCGTAGGTCTGCGGGTTCCAGCGGTAGTGGAAGTCGTTGCCGAACGAGCCCTGCGGCCCGCCGTGGATGAGGAAGGCGAGCGGGTAGCGGCGCCCCGGCCGGAAGTCGACCGGCTTGACCACCCACGCCCACACCGTGTCGCCGCCGGCGCCCTCGAACGAGAAGTGCTCGGCCTCGCCGAAGCGGACGGCGGCGACCTCCTCGCGGTTGAAGTGGGTGAGCTGCCGGAGGTCGGAGCCGTCGGCGGCGACGGTGTAGAGCTCGACCGGCGAGGTGAGGGTGTCGCGGCCGAAGAGCACGCGGTAGCCGGCGCCGCCCGCCGCCGGCACGATCGCCGGTCCGCGCACGTGGCCCTCGACCGGCAGCTCGCGAACCGCGCCGCTCGCCACGTCGATCGCGAACATCGACACCTCGCCGACGTCCGCCGCCGTCGTCCACAGCGTGCGGCCGTCGGGCGAGAAGACGAGACCGCCCGGCGAGCGGTCCCAGCCCTCGGTCAGGGTGCGAACGGCGCCGGTCGTCATGTCGCGCAGGCGGACGCGGAAGCGGTCCGCCTCGAAGCCGGGGCGCTCCATCGCCAGGTAGGCCAGCGTGCGGCCGTCGGGCGAGAAGACCGGCCCGGTGTCCCAGGCGTCGTTGTCGTCGGTGAGGTTGGCGCGGCGGCCGCGGCCGTCGGCGGGGGCGGCGTAGAGGTCGAAGTCCGTCGACCACGCCTCCTCGCGGCCGGCCTCGCGGGCGGCGAAGACGATCGTCGCGCCGTCCGGTGAGAAGGCGATCTCCTCCGGCCCGCCGAAGGGCACCGACGGCACGTCGGCGTCGAGGCCGCGGGTGACGTCGACCGGCTCGCCGGCGGCGGCGCCGTCCTCGTCGAGCGCCAGGGTGAAGAGGTGCGAGCGCCGCCCGTCCTCCCAGGTGTCCCAGTGGCGGAAGAGGAGCTGGTCGTAGACGACGCCGGTCGCCTTCGACTCCTCGCGCTCCGCGAGCCGCTCGACGGTGCAGGCGAGGGTGTCGCAGTCGACGAACACCTCGGCGGTGAAGGCGATCCGCCGGCCGTCCGGCGAGACGACCAGGTTGCCGACGCCGAGCGGCAGGTCGGTCACCTGCACCGCCTCGCCGCCGGCGAGCGGCAGGCGCCACACCTGCGAGGACCCCGAGCGGGTGGAGAGGAACCAGATCGCGCCGCCGTCCGGCGACCAGCGCGGGTTCGACTCGCCGGCCTCGGACGAGGTCAGCCGCCGCGGCTCGCCGGCGGCGCGGCCGGCGGCGTCGAGCTCGACCAGCCACAGGTCGGTGCGCCCGCGGTTGGCCTCGAGGTCGGTGGTGCGCACGACGAAGGTCACGCGGCGGCCGTCGGGCGACACCTGATGATCAGACAGGCGCTCCATCGCCAGGAGGTCGTGGACGGTGAACGGATGGGTTTCGGCGGCCGACGCCGGCGCCGCGAGCGCCGCGGCGAGCGGCAGGACGAACGCCGCCCTCCGCAGGCCGGCGCGGACGGTTTGGGATCGCATCACGGGCACCTCCGGGGATCGAATGGGGTCGGCCGGGGCGGCGGCGCCGCCCGGCGGCCGGCAATGTTAGCCGACGCGACGCGGCGGTCCGGAACGGGGAGCAGACCGCCGCGCGAGATTTTTTGTCCCCAAAATCCCCTCTTCGCCGACTCTTATACTGAGAGGAGCCGACTCGCGAAGGGCCGTGGCGGCCGTGCCGCCCCAGGAGGTGCCGTTTGAGGGATGCCGTACTCCCCGTTCTCCCCGCCAGCCGCCGGCTGCGTCCGGTGCAGCCGCTCTACGACCGCGATCACACCTGTCCGGTGGTCTACGACCTCGAGCGGGGCATGCTGCTCGAGGTGCCGGTCGAGCTCCAGGCGCACGTCGCGCCGGCGCTCGAGGGCGGCGACCCCGACGACGCGCTGATCGCCTGGCTCGCCGACGAGGACCTGCTGACCGCCGAGGACCGCTCCGAGTCGGCGCCGCCGGACCTCCCGTGGCAGGTGCCGCTGCCGCCGAGCGGCCTCGGCGGCGTGTGGCTGTCCGAGGACGAGGTGCACTGCCTTCCCGCCCCCGGCGGCGAGGACTCCACCCTCGCCGCCTTCGAGGCCCTCCTGGGGGGCACCGAGCGCGGCTCGCGCTTCGTGCTCCACCTGCTCGCCGCCGGCGAGCTGGCGCGGCCGCGGGCGCTCCGCCGCACCGTCGCCGGCGCCGAGCGCCTGGGCCGCCGCTACGGCCGCAGGGTCGCCCTCGAGCTGACCACCGACGGCGCCGGCCTCGGCGACCCGATGGCCCGCTTCCTCGCCGACCACGACCTCACCGTCCGGCTGGTCGGCGACGCCGTCCCGACGATCGAGCGCCTGCTGGAGCGCCTCGGCGACCGGCTCACCCTCTGCGCGCTGCTCGACACCGGCGACCGGCTGGCCGACCTCTGGCACCGCGCGGCGGCGCTCGGCGTCCGCCGGCTCCACGCCACCAAGGTGGTCGACCGCCCGTTCGGCGGCATCACCCTGGTCGACGCCGAGCTGCGCCAGTACCGCCGCGACCTCTTCGCCATCGCCGACGAGACCTTCGACGCGCTGGCCGAGGGCCGCCCGCCGCGGCCGCTCTACGAGCCGCTGACCCGGGTGGTGCGCCGCCACCTCTCCGGCCGCCCGGCGGCGTTCGGGGCCGGCGGCTCGGCGGGGTACTACGGCCTCCTCGCCGGCGGCGCCGTGTTCCCGCTCCTCGCCCCGTTCGCCTCGCTGGCCGGCGAGGCGCCGCGGGACGGCTGGACGGCCCCCGTCGCCGACGACGAGGAGCCGGCGGGCGCCTGCGACGCCTGCTGGGGGCGCCGCCTGTGCGCCCGCAGCCGCTTCGCCGTCGCCCACCCGGGCCCCTTCCGCCCCGAGCCCGCCGCCGACCGCTGCGAGTTCTGGCGCGCCGAGGTCGAGGTCGGCCTCCTCCTCTACCACCGCCTCGAGCAGGCCGACCCGCAGGCCTTCCTCGGCCTCGCGGCGGGCCGCGACGACGCCCCCTTCTTCGACCCGTACACCCTCAGCCGCCGCCAGGGCCTGGAGGTGTGCTGAGCCGGCACGCGCGGGGGCCCGCGGGGGCGGCGGCGGGGCGGGTGGCCCGGCTGCCGGGGCACGCGAGCCATCGACGGGTGGATCGAGGGGCGTGGCTCGCTCTATCGGGCCGCGCAGGCCGGGAGCGGTCGCTGGAGCGCCGGTGAGGGCGCGGCCCTCCAAGGCCCCGGCAGCCGGGCCACCCGCCCCACCGCCGCCCCCGC
>DATABP010000583.1:0-3255 GCA_036259515.1 Thermoanaerobaculia bacterium
CTCGACGGCCGGCACGTGCCGGCCGCCGACGGCTGCCTCGACCTCGACCTCGCCTTCACCCCGGCGACCAACCTCCTGCCGATCCGCCGCCTCGCGCTCGCCCCCGGCGCCGAGGCCGCCGCCCCGGCCGCCTGGCTGACCTTCCCCGAGCTGGCGCTCGATCGGCTGGAGCAGACCTACCGGCGGAGCGGCGCGGCGAGCTACGAGTACGCCGCCCACGGCGGCTCGTTCCGCCGCACGCTGTGGGTGACCTCCGCCGGCTTCGTGTCGCTCTATCCCGGACTGTGGGAGCTTGCCTGAGACGGCAACTGCTCGTCGCCGCGCGCCCGCGTCGGCACCCGGATCGGCGTCGTCGCCCGGACCATCTCACCTACGTCACCCGCGTCGGCGGCAGGCTCGTCGCCGGCAACCACGCCTACATCGGCGAGCCTCCTGCTGGTTCGCCCCTCGCGACTCGTTCGTCTACCCGGGCGGGGACGGGAGCTGTAGCGCGTCACCGCACCCCCGCCGGCTCCGCCTCCACCAGCGTCGCCCCGGCGATCGCCGGCGCCGCCAGGAAGAGGTCGAACCGCGGGTGGTCGCGGAGGAGCGAGCAGGGCCAGGCGGGATCGGGCGGGCCTTCGAGGAGGGCGCGCACCGCCTCCCACTTCTCCGCCGTCGTCGCGATCAGCACCAGGTGCCGGGCCGACCGCAGCGGCCCGAGGCCCATGGTGATCGCCCCGAGCGGCGGCGCCACCGGCGGGTCGAGGGTGGCGGCGACCTCGTCGGGGACGCGGACGACGTGGGTCTCGTCGCGCGGCGGGCCGGGGAGGTTGTAGGCGACGTGGCCGTCGGCGCCGACGCCGAGGAGGGCGAGGTCGAGCCCGCCGGCGGCGGCGATCGCGCGGTCGTAGCGGGCGCACTCGGCGGCCGGCTCGGCGGCGGCGTCCGGGATGTCGCAGCGGGCGGGGTCGAGGCCGGCGAGGTCGGGACCCCAGGCGTGGCGCTCCATGAAGGCGCGGAAGCTCGCCGGGTGACCCGGCGGCAGGAGCAGCTCGTCGAGGTTGAAGCCGCGGGCGCGGGAGAGGTCGAGGCGGCCCTCGCGCCGGCGGCGGGCCAGCTCGGCGTAGAACGGCACCATCGTGCGGCCGGTGGGCAGGCCGAGCACCAGCTCGGGACGGCCTGCGGCGGCGCGGGCGAGGAGGTCGGCGGCGGCGCGCGCCGCGGTCTCGCGATCGGCGATCGGGTGGAGGTTCATCGCGCGGCTCCCGGCGCGGCGGGCACCGCCGCCAGCGCTCCGAAGTGGACCAGCCGCACGCCGTGGGCGGCCAGGGCGTCCCGGGCGGCGGGGTCGGTGAGGGTGGCGAGCTCGCGCTCGCGCGGCGCGGTGTAGGTGCTGTCGGCGGCCAGCTCGTCGTCCACCCGCGCCGGGTGGCACATCAGCTCGGTCGAGCCGGGGGCGAGGTCGTCGAGCACGGCGAGGAGCGTGTCGAGGCCGGTGTCGTCGCCGAAGAAGCGCTCGACGAAGACGTCGGTGGTCGCCACCTCCTCGGCGGCCAGCCGCCGCGCCACCTCGGGCGATGCGTTGCGCACCGGCAGCCCGTGCCGCCGCGCCACCTCGATCAGCCCGTCGAGCACCACCGGCAGCCGGTGCGAGTGGTGGTGGCTGTCGAGGTGGGTCGGCGCGCGGCCGGTCAGGCGGTGGAAGAGGTCGAGCTGGTGCTCGATCTCGGCCAGGACGTGGGCGGGTTCGAAGCCGCTCACCCGCTCCGGGCTGCGCGGCAGCCGGCCCTCGCCGTCGACCAGGCTGGGCACGCGCTCGGGCGGCAGCGTCGGCCGGCCGCCGGTGAGCTGCACGTGGAGGCCGACGCCCAGGCCGGGATGGTCGCCCAGCGCCGCCGCCGCCTCGCGCGCCGCCGGATAGGCGACCATCAGCGTCGCCGACGACACGATCCCCTCGCGGTGGGCGGCGAAGATCCCCTCGTTGATCCCCGGCGTGCGGCCGAGGTCGTCGGCGTTGACGATCAGGAGGCGCGGCGTTTCGCTCATCGGGAGAGCTCCTGGAGGGCCAGCGAGACGGCGCCCTGCGCCGGCTCGACGGCGAGCCGCTCGACCCGGGCTCCGGGCAGGGCGAGGCACTCGGCGAGGCGCGGCACCAGGCTCGGGCAGGCGCGGAAGGTGCCGCCGGCGAGGACCAGCGGGTACTCGCCGGGGAAGGCGAGCTGGCGGGCGACCGCGGTGGCGGCGCGGCAGAGGTGGTCGGCGGCGAGGTCGAGGATGGTCAGCGCGCCGGCGTCGCCCTCGGCCGCCGCCTCCTCGACCACCCCGGCGAGCTGCGCCACGCTGGTGCGCGGCGCCTGCTTGGAGTAGAACCAGTCGGCCAGCTCCTGCGGCGTCTCGACGCCCACCTTGCGGCGGATGCGGTCGTAGAGGGTGGTCTCCGGGCCGCGGCCGTCGAGCCCGCGGAAGCCCTGCCGCACCGCCGCCAACCCCAGCCAGTAGGCCGAGGCCTCGTCGCCGAGGAGGTACCCCCAGCCGCCGGCGCGGGCCTTGCGGGTGCCGTCGCGGCCGAAGGCGATCGAGCCGGTGCCGGCGACCAGCACGATGCCGAGGGCGTCCGGCGCGCCGGCGGCGAGCGCCACCCAGGCGTCGCTGACCACCCGCACGTTGCGCCGGAAGCCGAGGCGCCAGAGGACGCCGCGGATCAGCTCCAGCGCCGCCGGGCGGTCGGCGCCGGCGATCCCCAGGCACACCGCCTCGACGGAGGGCGGCGGGTCGAGCGCGTCGAGCACCTCGAAGAGCGCCTTCTCCACCCCCAGCTCGCCCTGCATCGTCAGGTTGGCGGGGCCGGAGCGCGAGTCGCGGACGACGGCGCCGGTCTCGTCGGCGAGGATGCCGACCGTCTTGGTCCCTCCGGCGTCGAGCCCGATCACGTGGCGCATCCCTTGCCTCCCTCGTTCGGGCGGGAGGAGCAAGAGCCGCGCCGAGGCTGGCCGGCGGGCGCTCGATCGAGGACCGACGACGAGGAGACGGCGATGGCCGGCGACGAGGAGAGGGGCGAGACGAGAGGCGGCGACGAGCGGTGGGCCGGCGGGGCGGCGGGCGGCGGCGCCTCGCCGTGGGCGGGCCTCGGCACCGAGACGCGGCACCCGGAGAGCCGCGACCTCGACCTCCTACCCACCGAGCGGGTGGTGGCGCTCCTCCTCGAGGAGGACCGCCGCGGCCTCGACGCCGCGCTCGCCCGGGCCGCGGAGATCGCCGCCGCCGCCGAGCGGT
>DATABP010000584.1:0-4813 GCA_036259515.1 Thermoanaerobaculia bacterium
CCCCGCGCCTCGGCGGCGGAGAGCCCGAAGGCGACGCCCTCCTCGATCTTGTGCTCGAGGTGGAACTCGAGCTCGTCGACGATCTCCCGCTCGACCTGCCGGCGGCGGAGGATCGACCGCAACCGCAGAGGTACCGTGAACCGCCAGTGCGCGACCCGCATCGTCCTACCCCTCCGAGAGCTGGACGACGTGCGAGATGGCGGCGGAGAGCCGCTGCCAGTTCGCCGTCTCCGATTCGAGCTGTTTCCTGCCCAGGCGGGTGAGCGAGTAGAACTTCGCCCGCCGGTTGTTCTCCGTCTGCTTCCACTCGGCCTTCACCCACCCCGCCTGCTCCAGCTTGTGGAGCGTCGGGTAGAGCGAGCCTTCGCTGACCTGCAGCACGCCGCCGGAGATCGTCCGCAGGCGCAGCCCGATCGCCCAGCCGTGGAGCGGCTCGAGCGCGAGGATCTTGAGCAGCAGCAGGTCCAGGGTGCCCAACAGGAGGTCGTTCGGCTTCGTCATCTAGGTCTCCTAGGGGAAGAAGGTACACCAACTCCTCTCGGTAAGCAAGAGGAAAGTTTCTCGGGAGCTGGCGGCCGGCGGTCAGCTCGGCTCGACCGGCGGCGCCGCCTCGGCCGGCGGCGGCTGGCCGGGGCGCGCCGGCCGCGGCGGCGGGTGGACGCCGAAGGAGACCAGGATCACCAGCCCCATCAGCCCCGCGGCCATCCAGAACGGCGCCGCCAGCCCGACGTGCTGGAAGACCGCCGTCGACCAGATCGGCCCGACCATCCGCGCCACCCCGCCGAAGCCCTGCTGCACCCCGAGGTTCTGCCCCGTCTCGCGGCGCTCGGAGAGGCGGGAGACGAGCGAGGTGGTCGCCGGGAAGAGGAGCGCCGTCCCCACCGGCACCAGCAGGATCACCAGCCCGAGCCCGAGGAAGCTCCGCGGCACCGGCGCCAGCGCCAGCCCCAGCGCCAGCGCCAGGGCGCCCACGCGCATCGTCTTGACGTCGCCCAGCCGGTGGTTGATCGGGCCGAGCAGGAGCGCCCGCATCAGCAGCGAGACGCCGCCGACGTAGGTGTAGAACCAGCCGATCTGGTGCTCGGAGACGCCGAAGGCGCGGTCGAGGTAGAGGACGATGACGCCGTTCATCGCCATGAACGCCATCATCCCCAGCGCGTAGACCCACACCAGCCGCGAGCGCTCGCTCGCCGGGTGGGCGAGGACGCGGAGGATCGCCTGCGCGAGCGAGGTGCGCGGGGCGGGCGGCGGAGCGGGAGCGCCGTCGACCGCCGCTCCCGCCGTCTCCTCGTCGCGGCCGCCGATCGACTCCGGCAGGAGCTTCCAGGCGAAGGCGAAGTTGGCGAGGCAGAGCCCGGCGGCGAGGAAGCCGGGCAGCGAGGCGCCGACCGCCGCCGCCGCCGAGCCGAGGAGCGGCCCGAGCATCACCCCGGCGGAGGTGGCCGCGGTCAGCCAGCCGAGCGCGCGGGTGCGCTGCTCCGGCCCCACCGAGTCCGAGACGTAGGCCTGGACGACGCCGGTGGTGCCGCCGCCCACCCCCTGGATGAGCCGCGACAGGAAGAGCGGCCACACCGACTCGGCGAGCCCGAAGGTGACGAAGGCGACGGCGGAGACGAGGAGGCTGCCGAGGATCACCGGCCGCCGCCCCCAGCGGTCGGAGAGCCGCCCCCAGAGCGGCGCCGAGGCGAGCTGGGCGAAGGCGAAGACCGAGATGAGGAGGCCGATCGTCGTCTCGGTGGCGCCGAACCGCTCGCCGTAGTAGGGCAGGAGCGGCAGCACGATGAGGAACCCGATCATGTCGACGAAGACCGTCGCCATCAGCACCGCGATGCGGCGCATCGCCGTCCGGTCGGTCATCGCCGCGCCTCCCCGCCGCCGCCGTACAGCGCGAAGGCGGCGGTGCCGGCGATCCCCAGGAGCACCCCGTACACCCCCGCCACGCCGAGCTCCTGGAGGCGCAGCGCGGCGACGATCTCCATCGAGATCGGCCGGGTGTCGAAGGTGTAGAGCACGATCGATACGATGAAGTCGCCCAGCGCGGTGATGAAGGCGAGCGCGGCGCCGGCGGCGAGCGCCGGGCGCACCAGCGGCACGACGACGCGGGCGAGCGTCCGCCGCGGCGAGGCGCCGAGCGAGGCGGCGGCCTCCTCGAGCGCCGGGTCGAGCTGACCCAGCCCGGCGAGCGCCGAGCGCCCGGTCAGCGGAAGGTCGCGCAGGAGGTAGGCGAGCGGCAGGAGCAGCGGCGTGCCGATCAGGACGAAGCGCCCCGCCCACGGCCGGTCGACGCTGAAGGTGGCGGCCAGCGCGACGGCGAACACCGTCCCCGGCACCGCCCAGGGGAGCGAGATCAGCCCTTCGAGCGCCCGCCCCAGCCGGCCGCGCCGGGTGACGGCGCCGCGGGCGGCGAAGAAGCCCAGCGCGACGGCGGCGGCGGTGGCGGCGGCGGCCATCCACAGCGAGTTGGCGACCGGCCGCAGCCGCTCGGCGTCGGTGAACACCGTCACGTAGTTGCCGAGCGAGAGCTCCGGCGGGAAGGGCTCGATCGTCCAGGTCCCCGGCGGCACCAGCGAGATCAGCGCCACCGTGGCGTGCGGCAGCAGCAGCGCCGCCGCCAGTGTCCAGCCGGCCGCGGCCGCCGCCGCCCGCGCCGCCGGGCGGGCGATCCGCCGCCGCGCCGGCGCCACCCCGCGCACCGCCCCGGCCGCCGCCGTCGCCCGGTTGGTCTTCTGGAGGAGCGCCAGCCCGGCGAGCGCCACGGCCGCCAGCACCACCGTCTCGACCTGCGCCATCCGCCAGTCGCCGTTGAGCTTGGAGAAGACGATCTGGGTGGTCATCACCCGGAAGCCGCCGCCGAACACGTAGGGCGCCGAGAACGACGCCAGCGAGGTCATGAAGGTGAGGATGGCGGCGCCGGCGAGCGCCGGGCGGAGGAGCGGCAGGACCACCCGCCCGAGCGTCCGCCGCCCGGTGGCGCCGAGCGAGGCGGCGGCCTCGACCAGCGCGGCGTCGAGGCGGGCGAGCGCGGCGCGGGTGAAGAGGTAGAAGTACACGTAGAACGAGTACGCGTGGACGAGCAGGATGGCCCCGGCGCCGGACAGCCGCCACGGCGGCTCCTCGGCCCCGATCGCCGCCTGCGCCACCCGCGTGACGAAGCCGCTCTCGCCGTAGAGGAAGAGGAAGGCGATCACCCCGACGAGCGGCGGCAGCGCCACCGGCAGCGCGACGAGCGCCCCGAGCACGCCGCGGCCGGGGAAGTCGGTGCGCTCGAAGACGAAGCCGAGCGGCACCCCGATCGCCGCCGCCAGCGCCACCGAGGCGGCCGAGATCCACAGCGTCCGCCACAGCGCCAGCCACTCGTCCGGCCGGGCGAAGAACTCGACGAACCCGGCCACCGTCGGCTCCGCCGCCCGCCCGGCGAGCGGCGAGGCGGTCATCCCCAGCGCCTCGAGCAGGGTGACGACGAGCGGGTATCCCACCAGCCAGGCGAGGACGGCGGCGAGGAGCGCGTAGGGCCACGCGCCGCGGCGACGGCGGACCGCGGGCGTGGCCGCTCCGGCGACCGCGGAACGGCCTCGCGCGGCGGTCATCGCGCGGCCCCGGGCGAGGCGAGGAGGACGGCGGCGATCCGGCGGCGCCGGCCGTCGACGGGCGCGGGACGGCGGACGGTCGTCCGGAATGGGCCTGGAAAGAGGCCACTCTGAACGGTGCGCATCGCGCCCCTCACCGGTCGCCTCCCGCCGGAAAGGCCCGCGGCGCGGGGCCGCCCCCCGGCGAGGGCGCGACGGCGACCCGCTCGTCGATCCGCGCCGCGGCCCCGCCGCCACCCTGGGTCAGCTCCCGCTCGGCGACCAGCACCTCGACCGACCCGCCGCCGTCGAGCTCGATCCGGTAGTAGGTGGTCGGTCCGGCGTAGCGGCGCTCGGCGACCCGGCCGGGGAGCGCCGCGTGCCCGCCCTCGCCGGCGAACGCCAGCGCCTCCGGCCGCACCGCCACCTCCACCGCCTGCCCCTCGGCGACCGGCGCCGCCGCCACCGCCGGCCAGCGCACGGCGCTCCCGGCGAGCTCGACCTCCACCTCCCCGCCCGCCGCCACGGCCTCCGCCGCGCGCCCGGCGAGCACCGCCGCGCGGCCGACGAAGGTGGCGACGAAGCGGGAGGCCGGCCGCTCGTAGAGCTCCTCCGGCCGCCCGACCTGCTCGAGACGGCCGCCGTTCAACACCGCCACCCGGTCGCCGAGGTCGAACGCCTCCTCCTGCTCGTGGGTGACGAGCACAGTGGTGATCCCCGCCCGCTCGATCGCCCGCCGCAGCTCGCGCCGGGTGCGCTCGCGGAGCGCCGGGTCGAGGTTCGACAGCGGCTCGTCGAGGAGCAGGAGCCGCGGCTCGATCGCCAGCGCCCGCGCCAGCGCCACCCGCTGCTGCTGGCCGCCCGACAGCTCCGCCGGCCGCCGCGCCTCGAACCCGGCGAGGTCGACCAGCGCCAGCGCCTCGGCCACCCGCGCGGCGGCGGCGCGCCGATCCACCCCCCGCGCCTCGAGCCCGAAGGCGACGTTGGCGCCGACGGTGAGGTGCGGGAAGAGCGCGTAGTGCTGGAACACCATCCCGAACCGCCGCTTCGCCGGCGGCAGCCCGGTGACGTCGTCGCCCGCCACCACGACGCGTCCGGCGTCGGGCGTCTCGAACCCGGCGAGGATGCGCAGCAGCGTCGTCTTGCCGCAGCCGGACGGTCCCAGGAGCGTGAGGAACTCGTTGTCCCCGACGGTCAGCGAGACCCGATCAAGCGCGGTGACGCGATGCGGCCCGGAACCGAACGTC
>DATABP010000585.1:0-1512 GCA_036259515.1 Thermoanaerobaculia bacterium
GCTAGGACGCCGCGTGCGCACCCGTGGCGAAGGCGTCGCATCGCGCGAACGTCGCCTTCGCACCCTCGGAGGAGGCGACGCGTCGCGCGGACGCCGCGTTCTCACCCGCCGAGAGGGGCGACGAGCCGCTCACGACCGGTACTTCGGCACCCCCTCGAGGTCGTGCTCGCGCACGCGGCGCTGGAGCGTGCGGTAGCTCACCCCCAGCATCTCGGCGGCGCGGCGCTTGTCGCCGCCGGCGTCGATCAGCGCCCGGCGCACCTCGTCGCGGCTGCCCTCGCTCCCCGGCCGGCGGAGGAGGGGCTCGAGGTCGGCGGCCTGGAGGGCGCGGCCGTCGGCGAGGATCACCGCCCGCTCGACGACGTTGGCGAGCTGGCGCACGTTGCCCGGCCACTCCTGGGCGGCGAGGAGCTCGGCGGCGGCGGCGGTGAGCGCCGGCGCCGGCAGGCGGTGGCGCCGCGCGGCGCGGTCGAGGAGGTGGGCGGCGAGGAGCGGCACGTCGCTCCGCCGTTCGGCGAGCGGCGGCAGCTCGATGGGGAACACCGCCAGCCGGTAGTAGAGGTCGGCGCGGAAGGCGCCGTCGGCGACCATCGCCTCGAGCGGCCGGTTGGTCGCCGCCACCAGCCGCACGTCGGCGGCGAGCGTCTCGCTCGACCCCACCCGCTCGAAGCGGCGCTCCTCGAGGGCGCGGAGCACCTTGCCCTGGACCGCCGGCGCCAGCTCGCCGATCTCGTCGAGGAAGAGCGTGCCGCCGGCCGCCGCCTCGAAGCGCCCGGCGCGGCGGCGGTCGGCGCCGGTGAAGGCGCCGCGCTCGTGGCCGAAGAGCTCGTTCTCCATCAGCGACTCGGGGATGGCGGCGCAGTTGACGGCGACGAACGGGCCGTCCTTGCGGCGCGACAGCGCGTGGAGCGAGCGGGCGAAGACCTCCTTGCCGGTGCCGCTCGGGCCGGTCAGGAGCACCGTCGACTCGGTGGGCGCCACGCGCTCGAGGAGCCGCGCCGCGGCGCGCAGCCTGGGGTGGCGGCCGACCACCGGCGGGGCTCCCTCCACCTCCAGGCACACCGCCCGCTCGGCGCCGCCGCCGACCGCGTCGGCCACCCGGCGGAAGAGGTCGTCGAGCTCGACCGGCTTCTCCAGGAAGTCGAGCGCCCCGCGCTTCATCGCCTCGACGGCGGCGGCGACGGTGCCGTAGCCGGTCATCATCAGCACCGGCGTGGCGGGCTGCGCGCGGCGCGCGGCGGCGAGGACGGCGAGTCCGTCGGCCCCGGGGAGCTTGAGATCGGTGAGCACGAGGTCGAAGGGCTCGGCCTCGAGGCGGGCGATCGCCGCCACGCCGTCGGCCGCGGCGGTCACCCGGTAGCCCTCGCCGGCGAGCGCCTTCTCGAGCATCCGCCGCAGCGAGTCGCGGTCCTCGACGACGAGGAGGTGGGCGCTCACCGCGCGGCCCCGGGGGCGGCGGCGGCGGCGGTCGCCGCGGGCGCGTCGCTCCCTCCGCGGCCCGCCGCGGCGGCG
>DATABP010000586.1:0-4989 GCA_036259515.1 Thermoanaerobaculia bacterium
CGCACGGATCCATGCGGCCGGCCCGGACGGGCGCGGCCTCGGGTGAGGCCCCGGAAGCGGCGGTCATCGGCGGGTGAGCATACCCGCGACCGCCGGCGATGACCAGCCGGCGGCCGCGGGACCGGGCGCGCGCGGCGGCTAGGTGACCTTGCCCATCACCCGCCGCATCACCGGCGCGAGGAGCGCCGCGAGGATGGAGGCGACGAGGACGAACATCGCCACGCGGCCGAACAGCGTCGCCTCGCTGACGTTCTCCAACCGCCCGGCGACCAGCCCGGCGAAGAGGTTGCCGAGCGCCGAGGCGATGAACCACACCCCCATCATCTGTCCCACGCGGTCCGACGGCGCCAGCTTGGTGATCGACGACAGCCCGACCGGCGACAGGCACAGCTCGCCGCAGGTGTGGAGGAAGTAGGTGACGACCAGCCATGCCGGGGTGACCGGGTTCTCGGCGGTGGCGTTGGCGGCGCCCCAGGCGAGGACGAAGAACCCCGCCGACAGCCCCAGGAGGCCGAGCGCGAACTTCAGCGGGATCGACGGGTTGGCGTTGCGCTGCGCCAGCCACACCCACAGGCTGCCGAACACCGGCGCGAGCAGCACGATGAACAGCGGGTTGACGTTCTGCAGCCATCCGGCGGGCATCTCCCAGCCGCCGACCGCCTTGTCGAAGACCCACCAGAAGAAGTAGATCAGGCCGGCGACGACGAGGAGCGAGATCACCTTCTCGGTGGTGAAGAGATCGCTCCTTCGCGCCAGCTTCGACCACCACAGCCAGCCGAGCAGCACGGCGACCAGGACAGTGGCGCCGAGCACCACCGCGCCGCCGAAGCCGTAGGGCCCGAGGTCGCGGTCGGTCAGGTCGAAGGCGAACAGGTTCATCGACGAGCCCGCCTGCTCGAAGCCCGACCAGAAGATCGCCGCCAGGATGAAGATCCAGAAGATCCCGAGCAGCCGCCGCTTCTGCGCCGAGTCGTAGCCGCCGGCGACGAGGAGGTAGACGAAGTAGAGGATGGCGAGCGCGATGATCGCGTAGCCGAGGTAGGTGGCGAAGGTCTCGAGCCCGATGTCGATCGCGCCGCTGGTGACCAGGAAGGCGGCGAGGATCGCCACCGCCCCGAAGCCGCCGAGCACCAGGTAGAAGTTGCGGTGGCGGCGGGCCAGCGCCTCGCCGACCTCGCCGGTGCGCAGCAGGCCGGCGTCGCCCAGGTACCTGCCGCCGAGCTTGTACTGGAGGAGGCCGAGCAGCATGCCGAAGCCGGCGGCCGAGAACCCCCAGTGGAAGTTGTAGCCCTCGCCCAGGAAGCTGCAGATCGTCGGCCCGAAGATGGCGCCGACGTTGATCCCCATGTAGAAGATCGAGAAGCCGGCGTCGCGCCGCGCCCCGCTCTCCGGGTAGAGGTCGCCGACCATCGCCGAGACGTTCGGCTTGAGGAGCCCGGTGCCGATGACGATCAGCCCCAGCCCGGTGAAGAACGACGGGATGTCCGGCAGCCCGACCAGCGGCGCCGCCATCGTGAAGTGCCCGGCGGCGATCACGCAGCCGCCCACGAACACCGCCCGCCGCTGCCCCCACAGCTTGTCGGCCACCCAGCCGCCGGGCAGCGCCAGGAGGTAGACCAGCGAGGTGTAGAGCCCGTAGACCGCCCCCGAGGTGCTGACGTCGAAGCCCAGCCCGGGGTTCTCGCCCATCAGCGGGGCGGTCATGAAGAGGATGAGCAGCGCCCGCATCCCGTAGTACGAGAAGCGCTCCCACATCTCGGTGAAGAACAGCGTCGACAGGCCGCGCGGCTGGCCGAACCACTGCCACCGCTGAGCGGCCGCGGCGGCCGAATGGGGCGCCGCCGCTTCCGGCGCGAGCTCCGACGTGGGGTCCTTGGGCATCGATCGCAGGTCCTCTCGCAGTTGACGGTCGGGACGACTCGGGGCGGAAACCGGCCTAGGATAGGAGAAGGCTCCCGCGCGCTGCAACCGACGGGCCAGGCGGCAGCTCTGGCTGAAAGACCGAAGACGGCGGGGAAGACGGCGCGACAGCCGCACGCGCCGCGACGCCGGAACCGGCCGCTGCCGTCCTCCCGAGAGGATGGCGGACCGGCCTCGCGAAAGCGGGATTTCCCGCCGCCCTCCCCGTGTTGACCCTCCGAGCGGGAGGCGCTATCCTTCCGCTCCTTCGCGGCGGCGCCCGTCCGGGCGCCTCTCCCGCCGGATCGGGGCGTAGCTCAGCCTGGTAGAGCGCACGGTTCGGGACCGTGAGGCCGGAGGTTCAAATCCTCTCGCCCCGACCAAGTTCCCGTCAGTCCGACCTTCGCGCAGTCCGACCTTCGCGGTACTTCAGACACGGGACGGGACGGTAGACTCGGCGCATGGTGCCGCGGGTCTATGTCGACACCTCCGTCTTCGGCGGCTGCCTGGAGGCCGAGTTCCGCACCCCGTCGAACCGCCTGCTCGCCGCGTGCGAGCGGGGAGCGCTTCGACTGGTGATCTCTGAGATGACGATCGCCGAGCTGGAGGCGGCGCCCGACGAGGTTCGCGGCATCCTGCGGCAGGTCCCAACCGATGAAGTCGAGCTCCTGCTCGTCACCCCGGAGGCCGACGAGCTCGCCGCCGCCTACCTCGCGGACGGCGCGATCGGCGCACGCATGCGCGCCGACGCCCTGCACATCGCGGCCGCCACCATCGCCCGCGTGGACGTTCTGGTGAGCTGGAACTTCCGCCACATCGTCAACCTCCAGCGAATCCACGCCTACAATTCGGTGAACCTGAAGCGCGGATACCCGCTCCTCGAGATCCGCACTCCCAGAGAGGTGGTCCCTCATGAGTGAGCCCGCTCGATCCATCGACTTCGTCGCGACCTTGCGCGAGGTGCGGGACCGCCTGAACGCCGAGATCGCCGACCTCGGCTACGAGGAGCTGGTCGCGCGGCTCCGGAAGCGAACCTCCACCGATCCCCTGCTGGAGCGTCTTGCGACAAGCGGGCGACGCACGGACGCGCTTGAGCCGGACGACCAGGACCGCTGAGATGTTCCACGCGATCTACGACGTCACCTGGTTCGAGCGAATCGGCACCTACAGCCTTCGTGTCGGCTTCGACGACGGCACGTCGCAGGACATCGATTTCGAGCCGGTCCTTCACGGCGAGCTCTACGTCCCCCTCCGCGACCCCGACTTCTTCGCCCGCGTCACGCTGGACGCCGAGGCCGGCACGCTCGTCTGGCCCAACGGCGCCGACTTCGATCCCGCGACGCTGCACGACTGGCCGCGGGTGGGCGAGGCGATGCGGCGGCTGGCCGAGCGCTGGGCGCCGGCGAGCGCCTGAGGTCCCGCGCCGCTCTCCTCCTGCCGCACCGCGTCACCCGCACCCCCTGCGCTACACTCCCTCCCGCGCGCGGACCTTCTCCGCGGGAGGCTCCCATGTCCATCGACACGCTCGCCGATCTCTTCCTCGTCGCCGCCGACTACCACAAGCCGGACTGCCTGTCGCACAAGGTGGGCGGGGAGTATCGGCCGATCTCGACGGCGCAGCTGGTCGACCGGGTGCGGCGGCTGGCGCGGGCGCTGGAGAAGGCGGGCGTGGGGCGCGGGGACCGGGTGGCGCTGATGGCCGACAACGGGCCGCACTGGCCGACCGTCGACTTCGCGACGCTCTGCCGCGGCGGCGTGACGGTGCCGATCTACCCCACGCTCCTCCCCGAGCAGGCGGCCTACATCGTCGCCGACAGCGGGGCGAAGGTGGTGTTCGTCCACCGGCGCGAGCAGCTCGACGGGCTGCTGGCGCGGCGGAGCGAGCTCGCCGCCGTGCAGCGCTTCGTGCTCGTCGAGGGCGAGCCGCCGCCGGGCGCCCCCGGGGTGACCACCCTCGACGCGGTGATGGCCGAGGGCGACGACGCCGACGCCCCCGCCTTCGAGGCGCACGCCCGCGAGGTGGACCCGGAGGACCTCGCCAGCCTGGTCTACACCAGCGGCACCACCGGCCAGCCCAAGGGCGTGATGCTCACCCACCGCAACTTCGTGTCGAACATCGTCACCGCGATGGGCCTGATCGACTTCCGCTCCGACCAGCAGGCGCTCTCCTTCCTGCCGCTGGCGCACGTCTTCGAGCGGATGATCGACTACTGCTACTTCTACAAGGGGCTGTCGATCGCCTACGCGGAGAGCGTGCAGACGGTGCCGCAGAACATCCTCGAGGTGCGGCCGCACGTCTTCGTCTCGGTGCCGCGGGTGTACGAGAAGTTCCTCGCCCGCGTGCAGGACACCATCGCCGCCGCGCCGCCGGTGCGGCGCAAGCTCTTCGAGTGGGCGGTGGGCGTGGGCAAGAAGTCGCTGCCGTGGACGCTCGAGGACGAGCACCCCTCGGGCGCCCTCGGCCTCCAGCTCGCGCTCGCCAACGCGCTCGTCTTCCGCAAGATCAAGGCGCGGCTCGGTGGGCGGTTCGAGTACGCGGTGTCGGGCGGCGCGCCGCTGGCGCAGGACGTCGCCGAGTTCTTCTGGGCGATCGGGGTGCGCATCTTCGAGGGCTACGGGCTGACCGAGACCTCGCCGGTGATCTCGGTGAACCGCCCCGGCGCCGTCAAGCTCGGCACCGTCGGGCCGCCGATCCCGGGGATCGAGGTCGAGATCGCCGCCGACGGCGAGATCCTCACCCGCGGTCCGCACATCATGAAGGGCTACTTCGGGAAGCCCGACGCCACCGCCGAGGTGATCGACGCCGACGGCTGGTTCCACACCGGCGACATCGGGGTGATCGACGAGGACGGCTTCCTCAAGATCACCGACCGCAAGAAGGAGATCATCGTCAACGCCTACGGCAAGAACGTGGCGCCGGCACCGATCGAGAACGCGCTCAAGGCGAGCCGCTGGATCACCCAGGCGGTGGTGATCGGCGACCGGCGGAAGTTCCTCTCGGCCCTGCTGGTGCCGGACTTCGAGGCGCTGAAGCCCTGGGCCGAGCGGCAGGGCATCAGCACCGCGAGCAACGACGCGCTGATCGATGCC
>DATABP010000587.1:0-4739 GCA_036259515.1 Thermoanaerobaculia bacterium
CGAGGAGGCGCCCGTAGCGGTCCAGCATCCGACGGGCGGTGGCCGCCTCGAAGAGGTCGGTGGCGTAGCCGAGGGAGAGGCGGACCCCCTCCTCCTCGACCACCGAGACCAGCGTGAGGTCGAACTTCGCCGTGGTCGCGGGCGCGGCGAGGGAGCGTGCCCGCGCCGCGCCGAGGGCCGGCCGGGCGCCGGGCAGGTTCTGCAGCGCGAAGGAGACCTGCACCAGCGGCCCGTGGGCCAGGCTGCGCTGCGGCGCGAGCTCCTCCACCAGGCGCTCGAAGGGCAGCTCCTGGTGCTGCTGGGCGGCCAGCGCCGCCTCCCGGGTGCGGCCCAGGAGGTCGCGCCACGACGGTTCGCCGGAGAGGTCGCCGCGCACCACCAGGGTGTTGACGAAGAAGCCGATCAGGGGCTCGATCTCGGCGCGGGTGCGCCCCGCCACCGGCACCCCCACCGCGAGGTCCCGCTGCCCCGAGTGCTGCGCCAGGAGCGCCTGAAAGGCGGCGAGGAGCACCATGAACGGCGTCGCCTGCCCGGCCCGGGCGGCGTCGCGCACCGCCGCCGCGGCGGCGGCGTCGAGGCGCAGGTCGACCACCGCGCCCCGGCCGCTGGCGACCGCCGGGCGCGGCCGGTCGCCCGGCAGCTCGAGGAGCGGCGGCAGGCCGGCGAGCCGGCGGCGCCACCACTCGATCTCCGCCTCGAGCACCGGGCCGTCGAGCCAGCGGCGCTGCCACACGGC
The DNA here is from genome assembly GCA_036259515.1 of Thermoanaerobaculia bacterium. Taxonomy (GTDB): domain Bacteria; phylum Acidobacteriota; class Thermoanaerobaculia; order Multivoradales; family JBCCEF01; genus DATABP01. The sequence goes on from DATABP010000587.1 coordinate 737, forward strand.
GAAGTCGGCGTACTGCACCGGCAGCGCCGGCAGCTCCGCGGCCCGGCCCTCGCGCTCGGCGGCCAGCAGCTCCGCCACCTCGTCGATCAGCACGCCGACCGACCAGCCGTCGGCGGCCACGTGGTGCAGGGTGGCGAGCAGCAGGTGGTCCTCCGCCCCGAGGCGCACCAGGGCGGCGCGCAGCATCGGGTCGGCGGCGAGGTCGAAGGGGCGGGCGGCCTCGGCGGCGGCGAGGCGGCGGGCCTCGCTCTCCCGCGCCGCCTCCGGCAGGTCCCGGAGGTCGATCAGCGGCAGCGGCACCGGGGCGGCCGGGCGCACCACCTGCACCGGACCCTCCGCGCGCTGGCGGAAGACGGTGCGCAGCACCTCGTGGCGCGCGGTGACCGCGGTCAGCGCCGCCGCCAGACCCGGCCGGGAGACGGCGCCCTCGAGGCGGAGCGCCTGGGGCACGTTGTAGGTCGCGCGGCCGGGCTCCAGCCGGTCGAGGAACCACAGGCGCTCCTGGGCGAAGGACAGCGGCAGCTCGCCGCCGCGGTCGACCGGCACCAGGGGCGGCGCCGGCGAGGCGGTGGCGAGCGCGACGGCGCGGGCGAGGCCCGCCACGGTGGGGCTCTCGAAGACGGTGCGCACCGCCAGCTCGACGCCCAGCACCTCCCGCGCCCGCGCCACCACGCGGGTGGCGAGGAGCGAGTGGCCGCCGAGGGCGAAGAAGTCGTCGTGGACGCCCACCCGCTCGACCCCGAGGAGCTCCGACCACAGGCCCGCCAGGGCGGCCTCGGCGGCGGTGCGCGGCGCCACGTGCTCCGCCTGGCCGGCCGGCTCCGGCGCCGGCAGGGCGCGCCGGTCCACCTTGCCGTTGGGCGTCAGCGGCAGCGCCTCGAGGGGCACCAGGACCGAGGGCACCATGTACGCCGGCAGCGCCGAGCCCAGCCGCTCGCGCACGCGCGCCGCCACCTCGGCCCCCGGCGCGGAGCCCCGGGGAACCAGGTAGCCCACCAGGCGCCGGTCCGCCGCCTCGCCGCGCACCACCACCGCCGCCTGGGCGACCTCGGGGTCGGCGGCGAGCGCCGCCTCCACCTCGCCGGGCTCGATGCGGAAGCCGCGGATCTTCACCTGGTCGTCGAACCGGCCGAGGAACTCCACCGCGCCGCCGGCCAGCCAGCGCACCCGGTCGCCGGTGCGGTAGACGCGCTCGCCCCGGCCGCCGAAGGGCTCCGGCACGAAGCGCTCGGCGCTGAGCCCCGGCCGGCCCAGGTAGCCCCAGGCGAGGCCGTCGCCGCCCAGCACCAGCTCGCCCGGCACGCCGGGGGGCACCGGCCGCAGCCGCCGGTCCGCCACCCACGCGCGGGTGTTGGCGAGCGGCGCGCCGATCGGCAGCGTGGTCGCCCCCGGCGCCACCTCGCGCACCTCCTGCCAGGTGGCGAAGGTGGTCGACTCGGTGGGGCCGTACACGTGGAGCAGGCGGGCCGGCGGCCCGGCCGCGAGCACCCGCCGCACCATCCCCGGGTCGCAGGCCTCGCCGCCGAAGAGCACCGCCTCGAGGCTCGAGAAGCCGTCGGGCACCTCCCGCGCCACGACGTTGAAGAGAGCCGTGGTCAGGAAGAGGTGGCTCACCCCGGCCGCGCGCAGGTGCTCCACCAGGGCCGGCGGCGACAGCGCCACCTCCCGCGGCACCTCGACCAGGCAGGCGCCGGTGACGAGCGCCCCCCACACCTCGAAGGTGGCGGCGTCGAAGGAGAGGCTCGAGGCGAAGCCCACCCGGTCGCCGGGGCCGAGGGCGACGTAGTCCGTGCCGAGCGCCAGCCGGGCCACCGCCCGCTGCGGCACGGCGACACCCTTGGGGCGGCCGGTGGAGCCGGAGGTGAAGACGACGTAGGCCAGGTCCTCCCCTCCCGCCGGGCTCGGCGCCGGATCGGCGGCCGCTCCCGGCGCCTCGGCGGCCGGCGGCGGCGCGGAGAGCGGCACGGTGCGCACGCCCCCCGGCAGGCGGTCGGCGAGGTGGGGCTGCGCCAGCACCAGCGGCGCGCCGGCGTCCTCCAGCATGAGGGCCAGCCGCTCCGCCGGGTACACCGGGTCGAGGGGCACGTAGGCGCCGCCGGCGCGGAGGATCGCCAGCATGCCGACCACGGCCTCCACCGAGCGCTCGGCGCACAGCCCCACCCGGCTGCCGCGGCCGATCCCGAGGCCGGCCAGCGTCGCGGCCAGGGCGGCGGAGGCGAGGTCGAGCTCGCGGTAGGTGGTGGTGCCGCCGGCGAAGGCCAGCGCCGGGGCGTCGGGCCGCTCGGCCGCGCGCGCCGCGAAGAGGGCGGCGAGCGACGCGTCCCGCGGGTACGGCGCGGCGGCTCCGGTCCACTCCCGCGTCACCTGCTCGCGCTCCTCCGCGGAGAAGAGCGACAGGTCCGCGACGGGCCGCTCCGGCTCCGCCGCGGCGGCGGCGAGGAGGCGCCGGTAGTGCTCCGCCAGGCGGCCGGCGGTGGCCGGCGCGAACAGACTGCGGTCGTAGACCAGCGTCGCCGCGAGGGCGCCGGAGCGCTCGGTGACGGTGAGGGTGAGGTCGTACTTGGCCGCGCCGGGCTGGGCCGAGAGCGGCGTCAGCTCGAGGCCCGGCAGCCGGGCGGTGCCGCCGCCCGGGGTGTTGTCGAGGCTGAACATCGCCTGGAACAGCGGTGCGTGGGCCAGGCTGCGCTCCGGCGCCAGCTCGTCGACCAGGGCCTCGAAGGGGAGGTCCTGGTGCGAGTGGGCGGCGAGCACCGTCTCGGCGACGCGGCGCAGCAGGTCGCGCAGGCTCGGCTCCCCCGCCAGGCGCACCCGCACCGGCAGAGAGCTGACGAAGAAGCCGATCAGCGGCTCGGTCTCCACCCGGGTGCGTCCGGCCACCGGGGTGCCCACCACCACGTCGTCCTGGCCGGACCAGCGCGCCAGGAGCGCGGCGAAGGCGGCGAGCAGCAGCGAGAAGAGCGTCGCCCCCTCCTGCTCGGCGAGCCGCCGCAGGGGGGCGACGGCGCCCTGGGGCAAGGCGAAGCGAAGCGTCCCGGCGGGCCGGCGGCCGCGTGCCGTGCGGGGACCGTCGGTGGGCAGCTCCAGGAGCGGCGGCGCGCCGGCGAGCTCGCCGCGCCACCAGGCGAGGGCCTGCTCCGAGCGCTCCCCCGCCAGCCACTCCCGCTGCCAGGCGGCGAAGTCGCGGTACTGGATCGGCAGCGGATCGAGGGGCGACGGCCGGCCGGCGGCGAAGCTCGCGTAGAGCGTCGTCAGCTCGCGCACCAGCACGCCGGCGGACCAGCCGTCGCTCGCCACGTGGTGCACCTCGAGCAGCGCCCGGTGGTCGTCGGCGGCGAGATGCACCAGGAGCGCGCGCAGCACCGGGCCAAGGGCGAGGTCGAAGGGCCGGCGGGCCGCGCGGGAGAGCAGCCGGGCGGCCTCGTCCTCGCGGCGCGGCGCCGGCAGGGAGGCGAGGTCCACCCGGGACGGCACCACCGGGGCCGGCGGCGACACCCGCTGCTCGGGGCCCTCCGGGCCCTCGCCGAAGGTGGTGCGCAGCACCTCGTGGCGGCGGACGATCTCGGTCAGCGCCCGGGCCAGGGCGGAGGTGTCCAGGCGGCCGCGCAGGCGGAAGGCGGCGGGCATGTTGTAGGCCGGGCTGCCGGGCTCGATGCGGTCGATCAGCCACAGGCGGCGCTGCCCGGGCGACACGGGCGCCGGCCGGCCGTTCCAGCGGCGCGGCACCAGCACGGCGCGGGAGACCTCCACGCCCTGGCGGGCCATCATCAGCTCCAGCAGTCGGCGCTTCTCCTCGGAGAGGCCGGCGATCTGTCGCGTCAGCTCGCTCATCGTCCCATCGCCCCGGCTTCCCGCTCTCCGGCCGCCGCCATCTCGGCGAGCAGCGCGCGGGCCTCTTCGTCGCTCAACCGGTCCAGGCGGGCCAGGGCGTCGCGGATCGCCGCCGCGTCGCGGGCCGGCGCCGCGTCGGCCGCCTCCACCGCCGCCGCCAGACCCGCCACCGTCG
>DATABP010000588.1:0-2599 GCA_036259515.1 Thermoanaerobaculia bacterium
CCCCCCCCCCCCCCCCCCCGACTGTAGGCGCCGATTGCGCCCATTTGGGCACGAGCAACCAGAAATGACACCCTTGTCTCGTAACTTTTGACTTCCGCAACACATGCACGACAAGGCAAAGATTTGGGTTGAGGGCGGGGCCGGTGGCAATGGCTCGACGAGTTTTCGGCGCGAGGCGCACGTGCCTCGGGGCGGGCCCGACGGGGGGGACGGTGGCCACGGCGGCGATGTGGTGCTCGTATGCGACGCGTCGAAGCGGGATCTGGGGGCGCTGAGGGGGAGCAAGCACTTTCGGGCGGGCCGGGGGCGGCACGGCGAAGGTTCGAACCGGCAGGGGGCGAGGGGCGAGGACCGAGAGATCCCGGTCCCGGCCGGCACGCAGGCGGAGGCGGTCGATGGGAGCCAAGTGGACCTGGTCGAAGTCGGACAGCGGGCCGTCGTCGCCCATGGCGGGCGGGGTGGACACGGGAACAAGCGATTTGCCAGCTCGACCCGGCAGGCGCCGCGCTTCGCGGAGAAGGGGACCGCCGGCGAGGCGGGTTGGATCGAGGTGCAGCTGAAGCTGCTCGCCGACGCCGGCCTGGTCGGCCTGCCCAACGCCGGCAAGTCGTCGCTGCTCGCTCGCCTCACCCGCGCCGACCCGAAGGTCGCCGACTATCCGTTCACGACGCTTTCCCCGGTGCTCGGCACGATCGAATCAGAAGACCGGCAGGCGGTCCTCGCCGACATTCCGGGCCTGATCGAAGGCGCCGCCGACGGTGCCGGGCTCGGTCACGAGTTCCTCGCGCACGTCGAGCGCTGCTCGATGCTCGTCCACGTCGTCGACCTCGCTCCGCAGGAGGGCGACCCGATCGCCAACTACGAGGCGGTCCGAGGGGAGCTGTCGGCCTACGGTGCTGGGCTGGAGGCGCTGCCGGAGCTCGTCGCTCTCTCCAAGCGCGACCTGATCCCGGCCGCCGAGGCCGAGCGGGCGATCTCCGAGTGGGAGGAACGGCTCGGGGACGGGGCGCTTGGGGTCCTCGCGGTCTCCTCCGCCACCGGCGAGGGCTTGGAGGAACTGCGCCGCCGCGTGCTCTCCGAGCTGCCCGAGGAGGCGCCTGCACGCCCGAAGGTCGGCGACCTGCGCCCCGCCGAGTTCGAGGCGGAGCACCGCGTCTACCGGCCGGCTGGCGAGGGCGGCTACTGGGTCGAGCGCGAGGACGACGGCGGCTTCCGCGTCCTCGGCCGCGGCGTCGAGCTCCTCTTCGAGCGCCATGACGTCTCGAACGAAGAGGCGCTGGCCTACCTCGAGCAGCGCCTCTACGAGATCGGCGTCATCGCCGCCCTGCGTGCCGCCGGCTTCCAGCCGGGCGACGACGTGCGGGTCGGCGAGCACGAGTTCGAGCTACATCCCTAGGAGCACGTCCTCGCGTCTGTAGTGGCCGACCGAGGCGAAGCCGTCCCACCGGGGTGTCGCTGGCCCCTCCTAGACTGGGCGCCGCCATGACCCTTGTCGTAAAGCTCGGCTCCTCGATCGTCGCCGCCGACGACGGCGAGCTGCGCGAGGACGTGCTCGACTCGGTCTGCGCCCAGGTCGCCCGGCTCGAGCAGGGCGGCGAGCGGGTCGTGTTGGTCACGTCCGGGGCGATCGCGCGGGGGCGTCGCCTGCTCGGCCTGACCGAGCGACCGCGCGCGATGGACGAGCTGCAGGCCGCCTCCGCGGTCGGGCAGGGCGACCTCTTCCGCGCCTACGAGTCGCGGCTCAGCGACAACAGGACGCGGGCCGCGCAGGTCCTCCTCACTGCCGCCGACATCGCCGCCCGCACCAACTACCTCAATGCCCGCCAGACGCTGCGGCGGCTAATCGAGTGGGGGGTGGTCCCGGTCGTGAACGAGAACGACACCACGGCCACGGACGAGATTAGCTTCGGCGACAACGACTTCCTCGCCGCCCAGGTCGCGATCCTGCTCGACGCGCGCCTGCTGGTCCTGCTCTCCAACGTGGAAGGGCTGCACCGCGGCGACCCGCACGTCGACCCGGACGCCGAGCGGATCGCCGCGGTGGGCGACTTCGGCGAGCTCGCGGACGTCGAGATCGGCGAGCGCACCTCTGCCTTCGGGCTCGGCGGCATGCGCAGCAAGGTCGCCGCTGCCGAGATGGCGAGCGAGGCCGGGATCGAGGCTGTGATCTGCGACGGCACCGCGGCGGGCACGCTCACCGCCGCGGCCGGGGGCGAGGCGGTCGGCACGCGTTTCGCGGCCCAGCCGGGCCGGGCGCCGAGCTTCAAGCTTTGGCTGAAGTACGCGAAGAGCGCGCGGGGTCGCCTGACGGTGGACGCCGGCGCGGCGCGGGTGCTGCGCGAGCGCGGATCCAGCCTGCTGCCGGTCGGGATAGTCGCCGTGGACGGCAGCTTCGAGCCAGGGGACGCGGTCGAGGTCGTCGCCGACGGCGCCGTCCTCGGCAAGGGGATCGTCGACTACTCCTCGCGCGAGCTGGCGCAGGTCAAGGGGATGAAGAGCGGCGAGGTCCGCGAGCGGCTGCCGCATGCGGCCGACGAGGTGATCCACCGCGATCGGTTTGTGTTGATGTAGCTATCCGGGGGCGGGGGAGGGGTGGGGG
>DATABP010000589.1:0-4173 GCA_036259515.1 Thermoanaerobaculia bacterium
TGGTGCCGGTGGTCGCGGTGCTGGTGGTGGCGGCGCTGCTCGTCTGGACGGCCCGGCGGGCGACGCGGCGGCGGCGGCCGGCCTGAGGCGCCGTCCTCAACTCCGCTCGGCGGCGAGCTCCTCGGCGCCGCGGCGGGCCGCGAAGTAGTCGCGCGTCGCCTCCACGTCGCGGCCGATCTGCGCCGAGAGCTCCATCACCGAGGGGAACAGCCTCTCCTCGCGCAGCCGCTTGTGGAACGCCAGCTCCACCCGCTCGCCGTAGACGTCGGACTGGAAGTCGAGGATGTGGCTCTCCACCACCCGCTGGTAGTTCTCGTAGACCGTCGGGCGGGTGCCGATGTTGGTGACGCAGTGGAAGCTGGCCGGGAAGCTCGGGAAGTGGACGCTCGACGCGTACACGCCCTCGAGCGGCACGAGCTGGTCCTCGGTCTTGAGGTTGATCGTCGGCCAGCCGAGGCGCTGCCCCATGCGGTCGCCGCGCACCACGATGCCGTCGAGCGCGTAGGGGCGGCCGAGCATCGCCGCGGCGTCGTCGGCGCGGCCCTCGGCGAGCGCGCGGCGGATGCGGGTCGACGAGATCCGCTCCCCCTGCCACGACACCTGCTCCACTCCGAAGGCGGCGAAGCCGAACGACTCCCCCATCTCGCGCAGGAGCGCCACGTCGCCCTCGCGCCGGTGGCCGAAGACGAACGACGAGCCGACGTAGATCTCCGACAGCTTCAACCGCTGGTGGAGGTACTCGCGGACGAACACCCGCGCCGGCGTCTGCGACAGCTCGGGCGTGAAGCGGACGACGAGCAGCACGTCGACGCCGGCCTCCTCGATCAGCTTCTCCTTCTTCTCCGCCGTGGTCAGCCGCGGCGGCGCCGCCTCCGGCCGCAGCACGGCGACCGGGTGGGGCTCGAAGGTGATCACCGTCGACGGCATCCCGGCGGCCGCCGCCCGCGCCCGCACCAGCTCGATCACCGCCCGCTGGCCGCGGTGCAGGCCGTCGAAGTTGCCGATCGCGGCGATGCCGCCCTCCGGCAGGTCGCCGGCGCGGTAGGCGTCGTGGACGAGGAGCATGCTCAGACCGCCGCTTCGGCGAGCGGCGGGTCGGCGACCACCACCCCCGGCGCGCCCACCGGCCCCACGACGTGGGCCACCAGGTCGTCGGCGTAGGCGGCGGTGACCTCGACCTCGGCGAACCCGCCGGCCGGCGCGGCGCCGTCGTTGATCAGCACCCGGCCGTCGATCTCCGGCGCCTGCCCGTGGTGGCGGCCGACCAGGAGGTGCTCGGTCTCCGGGTGGGCGCCCTCGACGAGCACCCGGAGGCGCCGGCCGACCAGCGCCTGCCGCCGCTCGCGGGCGATCGGCTCCTGGAGGGCGAGGAGCTTCTCGTAGCGGCGGCGGGCGGTCCCCTTCGGCACCCGGCCGCCGAGCTCCGCCGCCGGCGTCCCCGGCTCCGGGCTGTAGGCGAAGGCGCCGAGATGGTCGAAGCGGGCGCGGGCGACGAAGTCGAGGAGGTGGCGGAAGTGCTCGTCGGTCTCGCCCGGGAAGCCGACGATGAAGGTGGTGCGGAGGAAGAGGTCGGGCACCAGCTCGCGGGCGCGGTCGAGCTGGGCGAGATAGCGCTCGCCGTCACCACCCCGCAGCATCGCGCGCAGCACGTCGCGGTGGCTGTGCTGGAGCGGCATGTCGACGTAGGAGCAGAAGCGCTCCTCGGCGCCCATCAGCGCGAGGAGGCCCTCGTCGAGCGTCGTCGGGTAGGCGTAGAGGAAGCGGATCCAGGGGATCGACGTCTCGGCGAGGAGCGCCTCGACCAGCCGCCGCATGCCGCTCCGCTTCATCCCCAGGTCGTCGCCGTAGCGGGTGGTGTCCTGGGCGATCAGGCACAGCTCGGCGACGCCCTCGCCCTCCAGCCGCCGCGCCTCCTCGACCAGGCTCTCGATGGTGCGGCTGCGGAAGCTCCCCCGCCAGTGCGGGATGGCGCAGAAGGTACAGGGGTTGTCGCAGCCCTCGGCGACCTTGAGGTAGGCGTGGCCGCGGGTGGTGAGGAGGCGCGGCGCGGTGTGGTCGAAGACGAGGTGCGAGGGCGCGGGCGGCGCCGGGCCGGCGCCGAGCTGCACCACCTTCCCCACCTGCCGCAGGTCGTCGAGCCCCACGAAGCCGTCGATCTCCGGGATCGCTTGGGCGAGCTCCTCGCCGTAGCGGTTGACCATGCAGCCGGCGACGAGGAGCCGCTTGCCGCCGCCCTCCCCCTTCGCCTGCGCCACCTCGAGGATCGCCTCGATCGACTCCTCCCGCGCCTCCTCGACGAAGCCGCAGGTGTTGACGATCACCGTGTCGGCGGAGTCGACGTCGGCGACGATCTCGTACCCCTGCCGCGCCAGCTCCCCGAGCATCACCTCGCTGTCGACGAGGTTCTTCGGGCAGCCGAGGCTGATCATCCCGACGCGGCGCTTGGTCTCCTCGGCCATGGCGGGATCGTAACAGCGGGGGCGGCGGGCGGGATTCCGCGGCGGATCAGTCGCCGAGGGAGGCGAGCAGACGCTCGGCGAGCCGCGGATCGAGGCGGGCGATGGCCTGCCGCACGGTGTGCCGGCGGGGCGGGTCGATCGCCCGCCAGGCGGCGGGCAGGTCGTGCGGGCGATCGGTGAGCAGCACCTCGAGGATCCGCGACGCCTGGCGGAGGTCCTTGGCGGCCTTCCCTTGCTGCGCCGCCGGTCGCTCGATCGAGAGCCAGAGCTTGTGAAGAGCGAATCGAGCCGGCTCCGGGATCCGGACGAGAACGCCACCCGCCGGCAACACCACGGCCGCCTGCGGCGAGGACAGGAGATACCCGAGAAAAGGAAGGGGCTGCGCCGCCGCCTTGAGGAGGGGCAGCGGCACCGGTCCCTCCTCGCGACCATGCTGCGGGGTCAGCAGGTCGACTCGAAGGTCCTGTCCGCGAAGCTTGAACGAAGTCGAGGGTCGCCGGGAGTCGAGGGCGGGAACGGCGAGGAAGCGGGGATCGGCCTGCTGGAGCGCCCGCTCCACATCGACCGGCACCGCCTCCGGATCGAGTGCGATGGCGAGGCTTCGCTCCTGCGTCACGTCCACGTCCTCGGTCCTCACCTCTCGCGCCGCCAACCGCACCCCCAGCATGTTCTCGTAGGCGGCGTAGGCGTAGGTGCCGACGAGCACTCCGCCCAGTCGAAAGACGCCCGATTCGGCGAGGAGGCGCAGGACTCGACCGACCACAGCGCTCATCCTGGACGCCCCGCCGCTGTGCAGCATCGCCACCAGCGCGGCCCGCCGCTCGTCGTCCGGGCGCTGCTCGCGCCGTCGCGCCCGCACCTCGTCGATCCAGCGCACGAGCTCCGGCGACTCCGGTCCGAGGTAGACCTGCCGCTTGCCGCCCCCCTCGCTACGCTGGAGATACCAGTAGATCCCGCGATGGACCTTCTTCCTGACGAACGTCCCCGGTGGCGGCAGCCGCAGCGCCGCCTCCTCTGCCTCCGCCTGGACGGCCTGGTCGAGCAGCTCGGCGTAGAGCGTCTGCAGAGCCTCGGGGAGTCGGTCGATCGTCATCGTTATACGCAGGATATCTCAATTCTGCGTATAAAACCGTCAGCCGGCGAGGGCCGCCCGCAGCGCCGGCGCCAGGTCGCCGTTCTCGGCGACGAGCACCTCGCCCAGCCCCAGCCACCCGGCGAGGGTGCCGAGCTCCGCCGCCAGCGGCGCGGCGACCTCCTCCGGCTCCGCCCACGCCTCGCGCCACGCTCCGAGGACGCGCAGCGCGCCGGCGGCCCGATCGCTCTTGAGATCGACCCGCGCCGCGAGACGCTCGCCCCACAGGAAGGGCAGCACGTAGGCGCCCCAGCGGCGCTTCTCCTGAGGCACGAAGATCTCGAAGCGGAAGTCGAAGCCGAACAGGCGCCGGGTGCGCGGGCGGAACCAGATCAGCGGGTCGAAGGGCGACAGGAGCGCGGCGGCGCGGACGCGGCGGGGGCGGCGGGCGGCGGGGTCGAGGTACGCGGGCTCGCGCCAGCCGTCGACGCGCACCGTCGTCAGCTCGCCGGCGGCGACCAGCTCGTCGAGCCGCGGGCGGGCGGCGGCGACCGGCATGCGGAACCAGTCGGCGAGGTCGGCGGCGGTGCCCACGCCGGCGGCGCGAGCGGCGCGGCGCAGGAGCTCGCGCTCGGCGGCGGC
>DATABP010000590.1:0-7535 GCA_036259515.1 Thermoanaerobaculia bacterium
CCCCCCCCCCCCCCCCCCCCCCCCCCCCCCCCCCCCCCCCCCCCCCCCCCCCCCCCCCCCCCCCCCCCCCCCCCCCCGCGGCCCGAGCGCAGCGAGCCCCCCCACCTCCCGCCCGCCCACACCTCCGCCCGCTATCATCCACCCAGCATGACCACCCGCCCCCGCGGCCCGCGCCGGCTCATCCCCTACCTGCTGCTGCTCCTCGTCAAGGGCGTGGCGCGGCTCTTCTGGAGCTTCGAGAGCAAGTGGGTCGGCGAGGTGCCCGCGGGCGACCGCTGGAAGGGCATCCGGCTGGTGGTGATCCTCAACCACACCAGCCTCTACGAATGGGTGTTCGCCGGGCTGCCGCCGGCGCGCTTCCTCGCCAAGCTCGCCCGCCACGGCGTCGTGCCGGTGGCGGCGAAGACGCTCGAGCGGCGCTGGGTGGGCAAGTTCTTCGGGCTGGTGGCGGCGCACGTCGTGCCGCTCACCCGCCACCGCGACGAGACCTGGCAGACGCTCCTCGCCAAGGTCGACGATCGCAAGGCGATGGTGATCATCCTGCCCGAGGGCAAGATGATGCGCCGCAACGGCTTCGACGGCGAGGGCAAGCCGATGTCGGTGCGCGGCGGCGTCGCCGACCTCCTGCTCGCCATCCCGGAGGGGCGGCTGCTCTTCGCCTACAGCGGCGGCCTCCACCACGTGCAGGCGCCGGGCGACCGCTGGCCGGGGCTGTTCCGCACCGTGCGCATGGACTTCGAGGTGGTCGACCTGGCGAGCTACCGCGACCACCTGCTCGCCCACGCCGGCCGCCAGGGCTTCCGCGACGCGGTGATCGCCGACATGGAAGAGCGGCTGATCGGGAAGAGCCCGGTGCGGCCGGGCACGGCGCCGATCCCGCTGTGGCCCTACGGCCCGAGCGCGCGGGCGCGGCGGGCGCTGGCGGCGCGGCGCGGCGGCGGCGAAGGGGGCGGAGCGGGCGCGGAGGGCGCGGCGACGCCGGGCTGAACGGCGGCGAGCGATGCCGTGCCGGGCGGGCGAGGGACCGGCCCGCTCCTTCGCGGGTGCCGTATCCTTGCGCCACTCGTTTCGGATCCAGCTCGAATGGGACGGAGGGACATCGCGATGAACGGAGGGACGTGCTCGCAGCGCGCCCGGGCGACGGGCGGAGGCGGTCTCGACAGGGAGGAAGCCGACGCGCCGCCGGCTCGGGGCGGCGGGCGCCGGCGCGCCGTCGTCTCCGCCCTCCTCCTCGCCGCCCTCGCCGGCCTCGCCGCCGCCTCCCCCGCCGCCGCGCAGGAGCCGCTCGTCGTCGAGCCGCCGGGCGTGGTGCTCTCCGGCGGCGACCTCACGCTCACCGTCACGCTCGGCGTCGATTACTCCGGCGAGGTGCCGGTGATGGTGACCAGCGGCGGCCGCATGCTCGGCCGCTTCACGCTGAGCCGCGGGGAGCACCAGGTGACGGTCGAGGACGCGGGTCTGCGGAGCGGCCGCCACGTGGTCGTCGTCGCCGCCGGCGGGGCGCGGGCGCACGTCACCGTGCGGGCGATCCCCGGTCTGCTCTCTCTGATCCCACCGCTCCTCGCCATCGCCCTGGCGCTGATCTTCAAGGACGTCCTGGTGTCGCTCTACCTCGGCGTTCTGGCCGGCGCGCTGATCCTCGTCCAGTGGCGGCCGATCGCCGCCTTCGCGCGCTCGATCGACACCTTCGTCGTCCCCGCGCTGACCGACGAGAGCCACGTCAAGACGATCGTCTTCACCGTGCTCCTGGGCGGCATGATCGGGGTGATCACCCGGAGCGGCGGCACCCAGGGGATCGTCGACCGCATCACCCCCTTCGCCACCACCTCCCGCCGCGGCCAGCTCGCCACCTGGCTCCTCGGCGTGGCGATCTTCTTCGACGACTACGCCAACACGCTGATCGTCGGCTCGACGATGCGGCCGATCACCGACCGATTGCGCATCTCGCGCGAGAAGCTCGCCTACATCGTCGACTCGACGGCGGCGCCGGTGACCAGCGTGGTGCCGATCTCCACCTGGATCGGCTTCGAGCTGGGGCTGATCGCCGCGGCGATCGCGCCGCTCGGCCTCGACGTCAGCGCGTTCTCGCTCTTCGTCGCCTCGATCCCCTACCGCTTCTATCCGCTCCTCGCCCTGGTGCTCGGCTTCACCATCGCCGCCACCGGGCGCGACTTCGGCCCGATGCTTCGCGCCGAGCGCCGCGCCGCCGACACCGGCGCGGTGATCGCCCCCGGCGACACGCCGCTCGCCGAGTACGGCGCGGCGGTGCTCGAGCCGCCGGCGGGCAAGCCGCGGCGGGCGACCAACGCCGTGCTGCCGATCGTCACCGTCGTCGTGGTGACGCTGATCGGCCTCTACCTCACCGGCACCGCGGCGCTGGCCGGCGCCGTCGACGCCCCGTCCGAGGGTTCCTGGGAATGGTGGCGCGAGGTGGTCGCCGCCTCGGACAGCCTGACGACGCTCCTCTGGGCCAGCCTCGCCGGCGTCCTCGTCGCCCTCGCCCTGCCGCTCGTCCAGCGCCTGCTCACCCTCCGCCAGGGGATGGAGGCGATGGTCGAGGGTTGCAAGGCGATGCTGATGGCGCTCCTCGTCCTCACGCTCGCCTGGGCGATCGGCGCCGTGTGCACCGAGCTCCACACCGCCGAGTACGTGGTCGGGATCGCCTCGGGGGTGCTCTCGGCGCACTGGCTGCCGGTGCTCGTCTTCCTGCTCGCCGCCGCGGTGGCGTTCGCCACCGGCACCTCGTGGGGCACGATGGCGATCCTCATCCCGCTGGTCGTCCCGGTCGCCCACGGGCTGGCGATCGCCGGCGGCCACCCGCCCGGCGAGGGCGGCCTCTACATGACGATCCTGGTCGGCACGCTCTCCTCGGTGCTCGCCGGCGCCGTCTGGGGCGACCACTGCTCGCCGATCTCGGACACCACGATCCTCTCCTCGACCGCCTCCGCCTCGGACCACATCGCCCACGTCAAGACGCAGTTGCCGTATGCGTTGGCGATCGGGGTGCTCGGGATGGTGGTGGGGGACATCCCGACGGCGTACGGGTTGTCGCCGTGGGTGTCGTTGGCGGTGGGGACGGCGGTGATCGTCGGCGGGGTGCTGTGGTTGGGGAAGAAGAGCGACTGAGGGGCGGCGGCTCGACGCGGAGCGAGGAAGGAGCGCCCCCTCCTCCGGCGGAAGCGCGAGGAGCGCGGCGGTGCCAGTGACGCACGCCGCCTCGTCCGACCCGGCGTCGTTTGCCCGGCCGTCGCCGCGCGGCTATGCTGCGCCGGCCCTGCCGGCCCGGCCGGCCCTCCCTCGACTGGAGCCTGCGTCATGAAGTCGTCTCGCTGTTCGCTTTTCCCCTCGTCGGTCTTTCCGCTGCTCGCTTTTGGCGCGCTCGCCGGCGTCTTCTCGCCCTCGCCGGTCGCCGCCCAGACCCTCCCCTGCGCGCCCTGCGCGGGGCTGGTCGTCGACTCGTCCTCCGAGGCGGAACGGATCGCGGCGGAGCTGTCGACCGTGGTGGACGTCGAGAGAGAGACGGCGGTGTTCGTCGGGTGGAACGGCGGGGCGGCGGGCGACGGGGCGGCGGTCGCCGAGGCGGTGCGAGGCGCCGGCGCGACTCCCTGGGTGCGGCTCGTGTTCACCGCCCCGCCGCCGCTGGCCGAGGCCGGCGAGCCGCTGGAGCTGGAGATCGCGGCCGCCGCCGCCGTCGCCCGCGCCGTCGGCGACGCCTGGTTCCAGGTCGACTGGCGGCCGGACGGCGGGGCCGAGGTCTCCCCCGGCGAGCTGGCGTACCTCGTCAAGCGGGTGGCGGTGGCGTTGAGCGGGGCGGCGGCGCGGGCGCGGGTGGCGGTGGGGCCGGTGCCGGCGCAGGCGGGCTTCGTGCGCGCGCTGTACGCGGCGGAGCTGGCCGGGTACCTGGAGGCGCTGGCGGTGGCGCCGGCCGGGGCGGAGGCGCTCGGGGAGGTGGCGGCGGCGCTCGGGGAGGTCGATCCGGGGCGGCCGCTGGTGGTGGTCGGGGCGCCGCTGCCGGAGCCGGCGATCCGGGCGCTGGCGGCGGCGGCGCGGAACGCGGCGGCGGGGGCGGCGGCGACGTTGTTCGAGAAGGGAGACGCCGCGCCGGCGGAGGCGGTCGTGCCGCTGGCGGTGGTGGCGCGCGAGCTGTCGGGCGACGTGACGTTCGATCCCTACGCCACGCCCGCCGGCGCCCCGGCCTGGGTGTTCGTGCGCGGCGAGGACCTCGGGCTGCGGGTGATCGCCGAGGCGCCGGCGGGGCCGGGCGGCCAGCCGCCCGACGAGCTGACGCTGGCCTTCCCCGATCCCCAGCTCACCGCGCCGGCGCGGGTCGATCCGGTCTCCGGCGAGGCGGTCGACCTGTTCTCCGGCCGGCGGGCCGGCGGCGGCTACCAGGTGACGGTGGCCGATCCCGACCCGGTGACGGTGCTGCGGCTCGGGCGGCTGGGGGTCGAGGAGCTCGGCGAGGGCGGCGGGGTCGAGGAGCGGCTGGAGGTGGCGGGCGAGCGGCAGGTCGCGGTCGAGGAGATCCTCCGCCGCCTCCAGGCCTTCGAGGACGCCCAGGCGCGGCGGATCGAGCACTACGGCGCCACCAACACCACGCACCTGCGCTTCGGGGTCGGCGCCGGGCCGCAGTCGTTCGAGGCGACGCTCGAGGGGCCGTACTTCTTCGACCCGGAGACCGGCGCCGACTGGGCGTGGCAGACGTTCTTCGTCAACGGCGTGCGCTGGCGCGGCAGGACGATCCCCGAGATCCCCCTGGTGCAGCCGGAGAAGGCGGCGGCGATGCCTGGCGAGATCACCTTCGACCGCACCTACCGCTACACCCTGCGCGGAACCGAGACGGTCGACGGGCGAGAGGCGTGGGTGGTCGACTTCGCGCCGGCCGAGCCCCTGCCGGCGGCCGCCGCGGAGGCCGAAGGCGACGGCGCGGGCGCCCCCTCCCCCGCCCCCAGCCTCTACCGCGGCACGGTGTGGATCGACCGCGAGCTCTCCGCCCGCGTGCGCACCCGCGCCGTCCAGCTCGGGCTGACCGGAGAGGTGATCTCGAACGAGGAGACGCTCCACTACCGGCCGATCGACGCCGCCGGCGAGCCGGCCCCGTGGGCGCCGGAGTCCTTCGTGCTGCCGCTCCGCGTCGTCTCGCAGCAGCTCCTCTCGGTGGTCAACGCGACGACCCTGGTCGAGCGCGAGACGCTGCTGTCGGGGGTGACGATCAACGGCGCCGACTTCGCGGAGCGCCGCGCCGCCGTCGCCGCCTCGCCGGTGACCATGGTGCGCGACACCGAGCGCGGCCTCCGCTACCTGGTGCCCGACGAGGACGGCGGCGAGCGGGTGGTCAAGGAGGGGTTCGACACCGACAAGTGGTTCCTGGTCGGCGGCGTCTTCGCGGACGACGCGATCGACTACCCGCTGCCGCTCGGCGGGATCAACTACCTCGACCTCGATTTCCGCGGCTCGGGCGGGCAGCTCAACGCCTTCTTCGCCGGCGCGCTCCTCACCGTCAACGTCGCCGATCCGCGGGTGGCCGGCAGCCGCTGGGACGCCGGGGCCGACCTCTTCGCCATCGCCGTGCCGTTCGCCGACACGGTGTGGCGCGACGACGAGGAGATCGAGGCCGAGGAGGTCGAGTCGCGGCCGGCGAGCGTGGGCCTCAAGCTGGGGCGGCCGGTGGGGAGCTTCGGCAAGCTCTCGGCCGAGTACCGGCTGCTCTCCCGCGAGTTCTCGTCGACGGACGAGACGGCGGACGACTTCGCGGTGCCTTCGGACCACCTCGAGCACGCCCTCGGCCTCTCCGGCCGCTACGCGCGCGGCGGCTGGTCGCTGGGCGGCAACGTGGGGTACTCGCGGCGCTCGGAGTGGGAGCCGTGGGGGCTTCCGGGGACGGCCGGCTTCTCCGCCGACCACGAGGACTTCCTCTACTGGGGGGCGTCGCTCGAGAAGACCTGGCACCTCGCGGGGTTCGAGAAGATCGGCGCCGAGCTGGCCTACGTCGACGGGCAGGACCTCGACCGCTTCAGCAAGTACGGCTTCGGCTTCTTCGGCGACACCCGGGTGCACGGCTACCAGTCGGGCAAGGTGCGCGCCGAGCGGGCCTACCTGGCGCACGCCTCCTACGGCTTCGAGATCGGCCAGCTCCTCCGCCTCGACGCGCTCGCCGACGTCGCCTGGGCCACCGACGAGGAGAGCGGCCTCGACAACGAGACGCTCGCCGGCGTGGGGATCGCCGGCACCTTCGTCGGGCCGTGGCAGACGCTGATCAACCTCGACGTCGGGGTGCCGGTCGCCGGCCCGGACGACGGCTTCGTCGCCTACGTGGTGTTCCTGAAGCTGTTCCGCTGAGGCACTGCGGGAGATCGCTGCGGTGGGAACGGCCCCCCCGCCCGGGGGCCGCGTGCTGCGGAGGCTCGGCTAGCCCTGCTCGGCCCCCCAGACCTCGGTCTCGCCCGTCATCTGATCGCCGTCGACGATCCCGAAGAGGACCCGGTTCGGGTCGCTGCCGGTGACGGCGGCCACCACCCCGAGATCGGGGACCTCCAGGTTACCGTTGGCGTCGATCTGCGCCGAGTGGGCCTGGTTGTTCAACGTGAAGGTCGTCGGAGAGCAGCTCACCACGATGGTGGATCCGGAGGGGATCGTGCACCCCGTCGTGCAGTTGGTCTCCGTGACCTCGTACGTTCCCGCATAGTCCTCACACGTCGCCATCTCGTCTCCTCCCTCATCGGTTCACCTCAGCGCCGCCCGTCACGCACGGGCGAATCGCTTCCCGGCGCCGGCGCGGCCGCGGGGGCCGGCCGGCGCGAAGCTCCCTGGACGACGAACGCGCCCCAGTAGTAGGGATCGGACCAACGGGGATCGGCGGCCAGCTCGCGCTGGGCGCGGGCGAGCGCGGCGGCCGGGCGCAGGCCGTCGAGCCAGAGCGCCCGGTAGAAGCGCTCCATCAGCTCGGCGGTGGCGCGGTCCTCCACCCGCCACAGGCTGGCCAGCACCTGCTCGACGCCGGCGTAGAGGAAGCCGCGGGTGAGCCCGACCAGCCCCTCGCCGCGCACCTCGCGGCCGAGCGCCGTCTGGCAGCCGGAGAGGACGACGAGGTCGGCCGCCAGCTCGAGGCCGTAGACGTCGCGCAGCCGGAGGAAGCCGTTCTTCGCGCTCCCGTCGGCGTCGACCTGCGACAGCACCAGCCCGGAGAGCTCCGGGTGCTCGTCGTCGAGGACGCCGTGGGTGGCGAAGTGGACCACCCGATAGCCGTCGAGGGCGCCGGAGAGGACCAGCTCGCGGTCGGCGGCGAAGTCGGTGGCGACCAGCACCTCGCCGGCCGGCGCCAGGGCGGCGATCGCCTCGATCTCGCGGCGGGTGTGGCGCAGCCGGCGCAGCACGCCGGCGCCGCCGCGCAGTGTGGCGACCTCGACCGGCGCCGGGGCCCGCGCGGCGGCGCCGGCGTGCTGCGCCGGCTGCGCCACACCCGCCGCGAGATCGAGGCGATCGCCGCCCTGGCGCCGGCCGGCGAGGTGCTGGTCGCCACCGACTTCGCCGCCGAC
>DATABP010000591.1:0-1626 GCA_036259515.1 Thermoanaerobaculia bacterium
CGCTGTCCGCGGAGACGCTCCTCGCCGCCGGGGACGAGGGCGGCCTGTCGCGGCTGCTCGAGCGCTTCGGCACGCCGCGCGGCGTCGCCTACCTGGCGGTCTACGACCGCGCCGGGCGGCGCCTCGCGGACGGCCCGGCCGGCGGCTTCCCGGCCGCGCTCGCCGGGGCGACGGTGGCGAGCGCGGTCGAGTCCGCGGAGCGGGTCGTCGAGATCGCCGGCGTCGGCCGGCGGGTGCTCGACGTCCGGGTCCCGGTCGCGGGCGGCGAGCTGGGGACGGTCCGCGTCGGGGTCGACCTCGACCAGGTGATCGCCGTCACCCGCCGCTCGACGCTCAACCTGCTGGTGATGCTGGGCATGCTGGCGGCGGTGGCGGTGCTGTTCGCGCTGCTCTTCACCAGCCGCATCGTGCAGCCGGTCCGCCAGCTCGTGCAGGTCGCGCAGCGCGTCGGCCGCGGCGACCTCTCGCGTCTCGCCCGGGTCCGCTCGCGCGACGAGATCGGCCGCCTGGCGCGCACCTTCAACGACGCGGTGGTCAGCCTCCGCGCCCTGGTGCAGACGGAGGAGGAGCGCGACGCCGAGCGCCGGCGCCGCGAGCAGCTCCAGGACAACATCCGCGAGTTCCTCCGTGTCTCGACGCTGATCGCCGACGGCGACCTGACCCGCCGCGGCCGGGTCACCGAGGACGTGCTCGGCAACGTGGTCGACTCGATCAACGTCGCGGTGGCGGCGATCGAGGAGACGCTGCTCGAGGTGCGCGAGGCGGCGGGGACGGTCTACGGCAACGCCCAGGAGATGATCGTCTCGACCGACCAGGTCGACGAGGTGGTGCGCCACCAGGCGGAGGACGCGCGCCAGGCGTCGAGCCAGGTGGCGGAGGTCACCGACTCGCTGCGGGAGGTCGCCACCAACGTCGACGCCGCCGCCGAGGCGGCGCGCGAGACGCTGGACTCCGCCCAGCGCGGCCGGGCGGCGGTCGCCGACACGCTCGACAGCATCGGCCGCATCCACGGCGAGTCGCAGGCCCTGGCGCTGCGCATCAAGAGCCTCGGCGACCGCTCGCTCGAGATCTCGGAGATCGTCGACACCCTGTCGTCGATCGCCGCCCAGACCAACCTCCTGGCGCTCAACGCCGCGATCGAGGCCTCGGGCGCCGGCGTGGAAGGGGCGCGCTTCGCGGTCGTCGCCGACGAGGTCCGCAAGCTGGCCGAGGACTCGGCGCGTTCCGCGAAGCGCGTCGGGCAGCTCATCAAGACCGTGCAGGCGGAGGTCCACGATGCCGTGGTGGCGATGGACCAGGGGACCCGCGAGGTCGAGGTCGGCGTGCGGGTCGCCCGCCAGGCCGGCGAGCGCCTCGACGAGATCGCCCGCCTCTCGGAGGGCTCCGCGCTACTCGCCGAGCGCATCGCCGCCGGCTCCCGACGGCAGGTGGAGGGCGTCGAGCTGGTCGCGACGAGGGTGTCGTCGATCTCCGCGCTGACCGCCACCAGCGAGGAGAAGGCGCTCGCCGGACGCCGCGTCGCCGAGCACCTGCTCCGGGTCTCCGAGGAGCTCAACGACCGCCTCAGCCGCTTCCACCTGAGCCGCAGGGGAGAGCCCGCGGTCTCCTGAACGGAGCCGGGCGACC
>DATABP010000592.1:0-7889 GCA_036259515.1 Thermoanaerobaculia bacterium
GGAACTTGAGCGCCACCGGCTGGCCGAGCTTGAGGTCGTCGGCCCGCCAGACCTCGCCCATGCCGCCGCGGCCGAGCGGCGCGACGAGCCTCCAGCGGCGCGCCAGCAGCGTCCCGGGCAGCCGCTCGCCGCGCCCGCCGCGCCCCCCTGGCGGCGGCCCGGGAGCCGCGCGCGTCGCGTCGTCGTCCGGTCGCGGCTGGCTCACGGCTCCTCTCCGAAGACGAGAACGGCGGTCCGATCGCCGCGACCGGACCGCCGGGGGTCACCTCGACCGCGACTGCCCGCCTACCAGTTGAAGCTGACGTGCCCCAGCGCGCGACGCTCCAGGATGTCGCCGCCGAAGGCCTCCCAGTGCTCGTCGTCGAGCAGGTTCGAGACGTCGACGCCGACGGTGACGCGGTCGGTGACGTGCCAGTTCGCCGTCAGGTTGACCACCTCGTAGGACGGCACCGGACCGCGGAAGACGCCCGCCGCCCACTCGAAGTCGTCGACCCAGCGGAACTTCACCGAGGCGTCCCAGCGCTGCGCCAGGTAGGAGAGGCCGAAGGCGGCCTTGTTCTCCGGCGCGTTGGGCACCACCGGGTCGGCCGGCAGCTCCTGCTGCACCTCGAAGTCGAGCCACGAGTAGGTGGCGTCGATCAGCCAGTTGTCGGTGAGGTAGTAGTTGAGGCCGAGCTCGATCCCCTCCGACTCCACCTCGCCGAAGTTGACGTACGACACCGGGACGATGATCGGCGAGCCGTCCGGCGCGTTCGACATGACGAAGAAGGTCGGGCCGAGGAGCTGCTGGAGTCGGCTCAAGATGATCTGCTGCACCTGCGCCGGCAGCACGCCCGGCGGCGCGTAGGGGCCGAACACCGGGTTGATGTTGCCGATCCCCGGCTGGATGCGGCTGATCAGGTCGGTGACGAAGTTCTCGATGTCGTTCCGGTAGTAGTCGGCGGTGAAGTAGGCGCGGCGGGCGAAGACGCCGCTGTAGCCGAGCTCGTAGCTGGTCACCTCCTCCGGCTCGAGCGTCGGGTTGCCGACCGCCAGGATGGGGATCGACCCGAAGCCGAGCGGCACGCCGCCGAGGAACGGCGCCAGCCCCGCCTCGAGCGCCGCCAGCGCGGTCAGCGGCGGCGCCACCGGGGCGCGCAGGAAGAACTCCGAGTAGTTCGGAGTCTGGAACGCCTCGGCGTAGGTCGCCCGCACGGTGTGGTTGGGGTTGAAGGCGTAGACCAGCGAGCCGCGCGGCGACCACTGCTCGTCGTGGAGCGACGAGTCGTCCCAGCGCAGCGCGACGACCGCCTTGAGCGCGTCCGTGAAGCTGTACTCGGCCTGGCCGAAGACGCCGGTGAAGTCCTCGGACACCGGGGCGAACATCAGCGTCTGGATGCCGCCGCGGGCCGGGTCGGCGGAGTCGATGTCCTCCTCCTTGTAGGAGGCGCCGCCGACCACCCGGCCGCGGCCGTTGGCGAAGCCGGCGTTGCCCTGCACCTCGAACTGCCAGTTCTCGGAGTCGAGCGCCAGGTTGGAGCCGGCGCGGAGCGAGAGCTGCTCCAGCGCCTCGCGCGAGTTCCAGTAGCCGAGCACGTTCCAGTGCGGGGCGTTGAGGTTGACCCGCGCCCACGGCCGCTCGACGTCGAGGAGCTGCACGCGGCCGATGCCGGTCTGCGCCACCGGGCCCTCGATCTGGGCCGTGCCGCCCTCGAGCGTCAGCACGTGGCCGCCCGCGCCGAAGTACTTGTCGAGCCGCACGCCGCCGAAGCCGAGCTCGTCCTCGTCGACCGCCAGCGGCACCGGCTCGGGCTCGAGGCAGCTCCCCGGGGGGAAGGTGCCGCAGGGCCGGTACTCGGGGCCGCCGCTCGCCGGGTTGCGCGAGACCGAGAAGTCCTCGCTCTGCATCCAGCCGCCGGTCGCCTTGCCGAAGAAGCCGCCGCCGAGCTCGCCGGCGGCGCGGAAGTCGAGGCGCTGGGTGTCGAGGTCGCCGCCGGTCGCCTGGACCTTGCCGCCGCGGGAGAAGCGCGGCGCCTTGGTGACCATGTTGAGGACGCCGTTGAAGGCGTCGGCGCCGTAGAGGGCCGAGCCGGGGCCGCGCACCAGCTCGAGGCTGGCGAGGTCGTCGAGCGGGAAGGACACCGCCGACCACTCCTGCGAGCCGAGGAAGGGCACCGACGGGTCGCGGCCGTCGATCAGCGTCAGGATCCGGCGGTTGAGCGAGCTGTTGAAGCCGCGGGCGTTGAAGTTGAAGTCGTAGAGGCCGCTCTGGGTGACCTCGGCGCCGGGGGTGAACTCGAGGAGCTTCGGCACCTGGCCGCTGTTGCCCTCGCGCTCGATCTGGTCCTCGGAGATCACCGTGATCGCCGCCGGCGCCTCGGTGATCCGCTCGGTCTGCCGCGACGCCGAGTAGACGGTGATCGTGTCGACGTAGGAGATCGCCCAGTCGACCTCCGGCTCGACCACCGCCGTCTCGCCGGCGGCCACCACCACCTCCTCGACGGCCTCCGACTGGTCGCCGAGGGTGAAGGTCACCGTGTGGGTGCCCGCCGGCACGCCGTCGAACACGAAGCGGCCGTCGGCGCCGGTCAGCTCGGCGCGGTCGAGGCCGACGATCGCCACCGTCACGCCCCCCAGCGGAGTGCCGCCCTGGCGCACGATGCGCCCCTCGATGCTCCCCGTCCCCTGGGCCAGCGCCGGCAGCGCCGCGCCCACCGCCAACACCACCATCGACACCAGCACGAACAGCTTGCGCATCCCCATCTCCTTGGCGCTCCGCGGGCCCGCCCGGCGCTGCCGCCGGCGTCCCCTCGAGCCGCGTTCGATGCCCTCTCACGATCGGGTGACGACTGGGTCATTTCCTAACAGAGGTGCCGCGGCGCGTCAAGGAATGCCGCGGCGAAAAAACGGCCGCGGCGGCGGCGCTAGACTGGCCTCTCTCCCTCCGGACCGCCACCTTGTCGCCGCGCACTCCCGGTCGCCTGCTCGTCGCCAGCTTCCTCGCGCTGATCGCGCTCGGCACGGTGCTCCTCAAGCTGCCGTGGGCGACGCCGCCGGAGCAGCCGATCGGCTGGGTCGACGCGCTGTTCACCGCCACCAGCGCGAGCTGCGTGACCGGGCTCGTGGTGCGCGACACCGGCGGCGGCTTCACCGGCTTCGGGCAGGCGGTGATCCTCGGGCTGATCCAGGCCGGCGGCCTGGGGATCATGAGCTTCTCGCTCCTCATCCTGTCGCTCCTCCGCGGGCGGCCGACCTTCGCCCAGCGCGCGGTCTACGAGCAGACGCTGGCCGGCGGCGCCCCCGGCGAGCTGCGCTCGCTGCTGAAGCTCGTCTTCCTCTTCACCTTCGGCGCCGAGGCGGCGGGGGCGGCGCTCCTCGCGGCGCGCTTCGTGCCCGATCTGGGGGCGGCCGGCGGCGCCTGGGCGGCGGTGTTCCACGCCGTCTCCGCCTTCTGCAACGCCGGCTTCGCCCTCTGGCCCGACAGCCTGGTGCGCTACCGCGCCGACGCCTGGATCAACCTGGTGATCATGGGCCTCCTGGTGCTCGGCGGGCTCGGCTTCTTCGTCGTCCACGAGCTGGTGCGCGGGCGCTTCCGCTGGCGGCGGCTGTCGGTGCACAGCAAGCTGGCGCTGGCGGTGAGCGGCGGCCTGATCGCCGCCGGCTGGCTCGGCTTCTGGCTGCTCGAGGCGCGCCACGCGCTGGCCGGCATGCCGTGGCCGGAGCAGCTCCTCGCCAGCCTCTTCCAGGGCGTCACCCCGCGCACCGCCGGCTTCAACACCGTCGACTTCGCCCGGCTCGGCGCGCCGACGCTGTTCCTGATCATGATGCTGATGTTCGTCGGCGGCTCGCCGGGCTCGACCGCCGGCGGCATCAAGACGACCACCTTCGGGGTGCTGCTGCTCGCCACCCTGACCCGCTTCCGCGGCCACCGCAACGTCAACGCCTTCGGCCGCACGCTGACCCGCGAGACGCTCGGCAACACGGCGGCGATCGCGCTCGGCGGCGTGCTGACCGTCACCGGCGGCGTGTTCCTCCTGCTCCTCTCCGAGCTGCCGGTCGAAGCGCAGGACAGCGGCCGCTTCGTCGCGCTCTCCTTCGAGACCGTCTCCGCGCTCGGCACGGTGGGGCTCTCGACCGGGGCCACGCCGTTCCTCGAGCCGTCCTCGCGGCTGGTGCTGGCGGCGCTGATGTTCCTCGGCCGGCTCGGTCCGCTGACCGTCGCCTCCAGCCTCGCCGCCGGCTCGACGCTCCGCGACTGGCGGCACCCGGAGGAGGACGTGGTGGTGGGGTGAGCCGGCGGGTGAGATAGCCTCGCCCGTCATGGCCCAGGTGGTGGTCATCGGGCTCGGCCGCTTCGGCTTCCACGTCGCCCGCGAGCTCCACGCCGCGAAGCACGAGGTGCTGGCGATCGACGTCGACCCCGACATCGTGCAGCGCGTCCGCGAGCACTCGTCGCGGGCGGTGGTCCTCGACGCCGGCGACGCCGAACGGCTGGCGGCGCTGGGCGTCGCCGACTTCGACGCCGCCGTGGTGTCGCTCGGCGAGCGGGTCGACGTCTCCAGCCTGGTCACCCTGCACCTCAAGGAGCTCCGGGTGCCGCGGATCGTCACCAAGGCGGGCTCCGAGGACCACGGCAAGCTGCTGCGGCTGATCGGCGCCGACGAGGTGATCTTCCCCGAGCGCGAAGCGGCCGAGCGGCTGGCCCACCGGCTGACCAGTGCCGAGGTGCTCCAGCACCTGCCGCTCGGCGAGGGCATCTCGATCGACGAGATCGCCCCCGCCGAGTGGATGACCGGCAGGACGCTCGCCGAGCTCGGGCTGCCGCGGCGCTTCAACGTCCAGGTGCTGGCGGTGCGCGACGCGCTGACCGGCCAGTTGCGCGCCAACCCCGGGGCGCTGTTCCGGGTCAAGGACTCGGACTCGCTGCTGGTGATCGGCGACGACCCCCATCTCGCGAAGCTGCGCAGGGCCTGAGCCTTGGCGAAGGAGAGGCCGGTCGAGGAGCAGCGGTTCGTGGTGATGGGCGCCGGCCAGGTGGGGCTCCATCTGGCGCGGGCGCTCTCCGCCGAGGGCCACCACGTCACCATCATCGAGACCGCCGCCGAGCGCCGCACCCGTCTCGAAGAGGAGCTCGACGTGCGGGTGGTCGCCGGCAACGGCGCGCACGTGCCGGTGCTCGAGGAGGCGCGGGTCGACGACTGCGACCTGTTCATCGCGGTGTCGTCGTCGGCCGAGGCGAACCTCGCCGCCGCCCGGCTGGCGCGGCACCTGGGCGCCCGGCGCACGGTGGTGCGGGTGGCCGCCGCCGAGGGGGTGATCGGCCACCGGCGCGTCTACGAGGAGGTGTTCGGCGCCGACATGATCCTGTCCACGCAGCTCCTGACCACCACCCGCATCCTCAACCTGATCCGCGGCCACACCACCACCGCCGTCGAGTCCTACGCCGAGGGCAAGGTCGAGCTGCGCAAGGTCGAGGTCGAGCCGGGGTCGCTCCTGACCCGCCGGCCGCTGCGCGAGCTCGACCTGCCGGCCGGCAGCCTGGTGGTCGCCTTCTTCCGCGGCGAGGAGCTGATCATCCCCGGCGGCGACGACCGCGCCGAGGAGGGGGACGACGCGCTGATCCTCGCCTCGACCGACGTCATCGACCGCGTCGAGCGGCTGGTGACGCCGCGGCCGGCGGTGGTCGGCACCATCGTGGTCGCCGGCGGCGGCTCGACCGGCCGCACGGTGGCCCGCGCGCTCCACGGCGGCGACTACCGGGTGCGCATCATCGAGCGCGACCGCGCCCGCGCCGAGGAGGTGGCCGCCGCCTTCCCCCGATTCCAGGTGCTCCACGGCGACGCCACCGACCTGGCGCTGCTCAAGTCCGAGGGGATCGACCAGGCCGGCTCGTTCATCGCCGTCACCGGCAACGACGACTCCAACCTGATGGCGAGCCTCCTCGCCCGCGACCTCGGCATCCCGCTGGTCGCGCCGCTGGTCGACCACGCCGAGACCTTCGAGCTGTGGAAGCGGTTGGGGCTCACCCGGGTGTTCTCGCCGCGGGTGCTCGCCTACGAGCACATCGCCGAGTACATCGCCAGCGGCTACAGCGCCAACATCGTGTCGCTGTCGCACGGCGACGCGATGGTCGTCGAGCGGAAGCTCTACGAGGCGAGCCCGGCGGCCGGCGTCAGCCTCGCCGAGATGACCCCGCCGCGCGGGCTGATCGTCGGCACCGTGGTGCGCGGCCGGCGGGTCTTCGTGCCGCGGGGCGCCGACCGGCTCGAGGAGGGCGACGTGGTGATCCTCTTCGTGCGCAAGGAGGAGCTGGGGACGGTGCAGCTCCTCTTCCCCGGCAAGGACCGCGAGGGACGGGCGGCGTGAGGCGGGCGGCGGGGGGCGCGGGACGGGCGTGAGGGCGCCGCGGCCGACCCTCCAACTGCGCCCGGTGGCGCGCGTCCTCGGCCGGCTGACGCTGGTCATCGCCGCCGCCATGCTGGTGCCGGCGGCGGTCGCCTTCCTCCACGCCGAGGCGCGCACCACCTGGGGCTTCCTGGTCGCGGCGGCGGTCACCGCGGCGGCGGGCGGCGGGCTCGCCTGGGCCGGGCGCGGCGCGACGAGCGAGCTCTACCGCCGCGAGGGGGTGCTGATCGTGGTCGGCGGCTGGCTGCTGGCGTCGCTCTTCGGGGCCCTGCCGTTCCTCGCCGCCGGCACGCTCGTCAACCCGGTCGACGCGCTGTTCGAGTCGACCTCCGGCTTCACCACCACCGGGGCGACCGTGTTCACCGACATCGCCGCCGCCGGCCCGGGGATCCTCTTCTGGCGCAGCTTCAGCCAGTGGCTGGGCGGCATGGGGATCATCGTGCTGTTCGTCGCGCTGCTGCCCGAGATCGGGCCGGGCACCCGCTTCCTCTACCAGCTCGAGGTGCCCGGCCCCACCGCCGAGACGCTGCGGCCGCGCATCCACGACACCGCCGTCGTGCTGTGGCGCATCTATCTCGGGCTGACCGCCGCGATGGTGGTCCTGCTGCTCCTCGCCGGGCTCGACCTCTACGACGCGCTGACCCACACCTTCTCGACCATGTCGACCGGCGGGTTCTCGCCGCGCAACGGCTCGATCGCCGAGCTCCCGTCGCCGTGGGTGCGGACGATCATCGTCGTCTTCATGCTCATCGCCGGCGGCAACTTCTCGCTCTACTACGGCCTTCGCCGGCGCCGCGGCTGGAACCTCCTCGCCGACACCGAGCTCCGGCTCTACCTGGGCATCGTGGCGGGGGCGACGGCGGTGGTCGCCACCGACCTCATCGTCCACCGGGCCTACCCGCCGGGCGGCCGGGTGATGCTCGACGCGCTCTTCCAGGTCAGCTCGATCATCACCACCACCGGCTTCGCCACCGTCGACTACGAGAGCTGGCCGCCGCTCTCGCGCATGCTGCTGGTGATGCTGATGTTCGTCGGCGGCTGCGCCGGCTCGACCTCGGGCTCGATGAAGGTGATGCGGATGGTGGTGGGCCTGAAGTCGGCCTACCGCGAGGTGCGGCTCAACTTCAGCCCGACGACGGTGGCGGCGGTGTTCGTCGGCGGCAAGGCGGTGCCGGAGGGCGTGGTGCGCAGCGTCGCCGGCTTCTTCATCCTCTATCTCACCTGCTGGGCAATCGGCGCGCTGCTCCTCACCCTCGGCGGCCCGACCCTGGTCACCGCCGCCACCGCCTCGGCCACCACCCTGGGCAACGTCGGCCCCGGGCTCGAGGCGGTCGGCCCGGTCGGCAACTTCGCCTTCTTCGGCGACGTCGACAAGCTGGTGATGGTGCTCCTGATGTGGCTCGGGCGGCTCGAGCTCTACGCCGTGCTGGCGCTCTTCTCGGTCGCCTTCTGGAAGCGCTGAGCGGGAGGAGGGAGGGCGGCGGGAAGTGGGGGGGGGGGGGGGG
>DATABP010000593.1:0-10367 GCA_036259515.1 Thermoanaerobaculia bacterium
ATCCGCGTCGGCGGCGCCCGCCGGATCAGACGTCCGGGAACTCCTCGCGGATCCAGGTGATCTTCCCCCAGGTCACCTCCGCCCACTGCGGCGCGGTGACGGTGCGCACGTGCGAGTAGCTCGCCTGGGAATCGATCAACGTCTCCTTGTGCCGGTCCATGCGCTCAGCCTCGCGGACGAGGTCGCCCAGGTCGGGCGGCGCGGCGACGGCGGGTGCGGCGATCGCGCTGGCGAGCAACAGGCTCGGCAGCAGCCGCTTGCGGGAGCTTCTCTCGTTCTCGGTCAATCTCCTCTCCTCCTTGGTCGAGTGCGGATGCCGCGGCGCGCCGCGGCGGCTACCAGGCTCGGAAGTAGAAGTTCCTGCGGTCGATCCCCTTCTCGCTGGTGTAGTCGCGGATGGCCCCGGCGAGCTCGGCGCTCCCGATCCGCCACCGGTGGGTGGGATCCCAATGGGGGAGATCTTCCGGCAGCAGCGGCGGGGGCGAGGGCTCTGCCTGGGCGCTCCTCCACACCTCGGCCAGCACGGCATTCCGGGCCTCGGGGGCAAACGGCCCGTCCGCCACCCGACGATGGCCGGCGAGCGCCACCTCCCGCGCCCGCTCCGGATCGATGGCCAGCCGGCGCAGGGCCTCGACGAACGCGTGCGCCTCCCGATCGCGCGAACCGTCGCCGGCACGGGGGACGACGCAGGCCTCGCCGGGGCGAAAGATCTCCTCCAGGTGCCTCATCCCGGAGCCGCCGCCGACGACCACCGCCATGCCGTGGGCGGCCGCCTCGAGCAACGCCATCCCGAAGCTCTCGGAGGTCGAAGGATGGAACAGCACGTGCGCCTCGCCGAACAGATCGAGCAGGCGCCGGCGCGGCACCTCGCCGAGGACGGTCGTCCGCACGGCCCGGGCGCGCAGCGCGTCCGGCAGCGCGCCGGCGTAGCTGCAGCGGATGGCGGGCAGCTCCTCGGCCAGCCGCTCGAAGACCGCGAGCGCCAGCTCGCCCTGCTTGACCCGATGGTCGTTGCCGACGAACACCAGGCGGAGCGGCTCCGGACGCCGCCACTTGTCGACCACGAGGCTGCGCCGGATCGCACGCTGGGCCGGATAGAGGACGTGGGACTTCGCCCACACCCGCTCGGCGAGCGGCGCCGGGACGTGGCGGGCGGCGCCGGCCTTCGCCTGTCGGGACGCCTCTCGGGTCCAGAAGAAGACCGCGCGGCAGCTCGGATGGGCGTAGGCGGTCATCAGGTTCAGAAAGCGTCGGACCGCCACCGACCGCTCGCGCTCGCTCCACGGGTCCCGCTCGGGGTCCCGGAACGTCTCGCCGAAGACGTGGCGGCCGAGCAGCGCCGGGTAGCCGAGGTCGTCGAGGTCGACCGTCCACGCGCGGCGGCGGACGACCGGCCAACGAGGGCTGTGGACGACCTGCGGACCGGGGCCGAGGTCGATCAGCTCGCCGAGATGGGGCCGTTCGAACGGCGCGAAGCGGTCACCGGCAGCAACCGGCTCGGTGAAGCAGAAGACATGCTCGCCGCCGCGGGCATGGATCTCGATCGCCTCCGGCGGGTCGGCCCGCAACGAGCCGTGATAGCCGTGGTGGAGATCGATGTGCGGACCGAGGAGGACGGTCGCGGGCGACGGGGCCGGCGGCCGCGGCGACTGCGCGAGCGGCTGCACGGTGGAGGCGATCACGCCGCCTGCTCCGCCGCGTACCTGCGGTTCTCGGGCAGGCTGTTCCAGTAGCGCCGTAGCGCGTCGGACTCCGCGAGCGCGGTGGCGATGCGAGAGAAGGCGAGGAGCGCCAGCTGACACTGCGCCTCCCAGACGCCGTGGAGGTGGTCGGCGTGCGCCAAACACGTGCCGCCGCAGACCGCGAGCCACGGACAGCTCTCGCACTTGCCCAACGTCACGTCGCGCGAGCGGATGGTCTGGGCGCGGTCGCTCCGCCGGGCCCGCTGGAGCGAGTCGCCCGACCCGATCTGGACCAGCCCGAGATTGGAGTGCGGACCGCGCGGGTCGATGCAGTCGCAGGCGTGGATACTGCCGTCGGCCGACACCGACATCAGGTCGCGGGCGGCGCCGCAGTCCCGCTTCATGCACATGTTGCGGCCGGGACCGAGCAGAAAGTTCTCGAGGTACGAGGCGACCGGTCCGATCCGCATGCCGTCGAACTCGCCCGCCTCCACCGCGTCGAAGAGCTCGTTCCAGGAGTCGAGGAGCCGGTCGGTCGAGAACGCGAACAGGCCGGTCTTCCCCCGCCCCTGTCCGATCGGCTGGAACAGCGACCAGTTCCACGACGGCATGCCGAGATCGCGGAAGTGGCGCGCGATCGGCAGCAGGATGCGATCGTTGAGCGAAGTGATCGTCGAAAGGATTCCGACGCGCCGCACGAAATCCGGATATCTTTCGAGTGCGCGTTGGAAATGATGATAGGTCCCGGCGCCGGCGTGATTGACCCGGAAGCGGTCGTTGATCTCCGGCGGCCCGTCGATCGAGACCCCCCAGGAGACGCGGTGGTCGGTCGAGAACGCGACCATCTCGTCGTTCAGCCGCGAGAGGTTGGTCTGGCCGAGGAAGAGGATCTCGCGGCAGCTCTCGGCGGCCGCACGCTCGCCCTCGAGCACGATGTGCCGGATGAGGTCGAAGAGCAGGGTCGGCTCCCCGCCGTGGAGGATGACGCCGAGACGGCGGG
The DNA here is from genome assembly GCA_036259515.1 of Thermoanaerobaculia bacterium. Lineage (GTDB taxonomy): Bacteria > Acidobacteriota > Thermoanaerobaculia > Multivoradales > JBCCEF01 > DATABP01. The sequence continues at coordinate 2,683 of DATABP010000593.1, forward strand.
GTGTGAGCTCCAGAGCCTCACGCACGACCGCCACCGCCATCTGCGGCGGCATGTGCTCGATGCGATCGTCTGGCTCGAGGTCGTAGCAGTAGCTGCATGCGTAGTTGCAGAGCTTGGTCAGCTTGAGGATGACCGTATTGAGGTCGGGTGGCGTGAAGTAACGACGGCCGCCGAGGCCGGCGGTCTCCAAGTCCTCCGCCAGACGATCGCGGCGCAGGGCGACGGTGCCGGGGAGGTCCGCGGCCTCGACGGCGAGCAGCCGAACGAGCGGCGTCGCTTCGGCATCGATCAACGCCCACCGACCGTTGCCGCGATCGATCACCAATGATCGATCGCTGTTCAGCGGGACCAGAGACAGTTGCGACCACCGCGACGCCGGGAAATCTTCCATCGGCGGCTCCCGAGGTTCTTGACGATTGTCGCATCTTAGACTCCTCGGCGTTCACTGTCAAGCCGTGGAGCGCCGGCCGAAGACCGCCCGGCGAGCGGCGAACGCGGCCGCCGGCCGCGTCAGACCAGCTCGAGCAGGTGGCCGAGCTTGTCGCGCTTCGCCTTGAGGTAGGCGCGGGTGTGGTCGGTGGCCGGGATCTCGAGCGGCACCCGCTCGACGATCTCGAGGCCGTAGCCGGCCAGCGCGACGTACTTCTTGGGGTTGTTGGTCATCAATCGCATCTGGGCGACGCCGAGGTCGCGCAGGATCTGGGCGCCGACGCCGTAGTCGCGGTGGTCGGCGAGGAAGCCGAGCTTCTCGTTCGCCTCCACCGTGTCGTGGCCCTCGGCCTGGAGCTCGTAGGCGCGCAGCTTGTTGACCAGCCCGATGCCGCGCCCCTCCTGGAGCAGGTAGAGGAGCACGCCGCTCCCCTCCTCGGCGATGCGGGCGAGCGCCTCGTGGAGCTGCGGGCCGCAGTCGCAGCGCTCGGAGCCGAAGATGTCGCCGGTCAGGCACTGGCTGTGGACGCGCACCAGCACCGGGCGGGAGGGGTCGAGCTCGCCGTGGACGAGCGCGATGTGCTCCTCGCCGGTGACGTCCGAGCGGTAGGCGTGGACGGTCATCGCGCCCCAGGGAGTGGGGAGGGTCGGCGAGGCGACGCGGCGGACGATCGTCTCGTGGGCGAGGCGGTAGCGGATGAGGTCGGCGACGGTGATCATCGCCAGCCCGTGCCGCTCGGCGAAGCGGGCGAGCTGGGGCACCCGCGCCATCGTGCCGTCGTCGTTCATGATCTCGCAGATGACGCCGGCCGGGAGGAGCCCGGCGAGCGCCGCGAGGTCGACCGACGCCTCGGTCTGCCCGGCGCGCTTCAGGACGCCGCCGCGGCGCGCGCGCAGCGGGAACAGGTGGCCGGGACGGACGAGGTCCGACGGCCGGGTGGCCGGGTCGATCGCCGCCCTGACCGTCGCCGCCCGGTCGGCCGCCGAGATGCCGGTCGTCACCCCGCGCCCGCGCGCCTCGATCGAGACGGTGAACGCGGTGCCGAACGGCGTCGAGTTCGCCCCCTCCTCGACCATCAGCGGCAGCTCCAGCTCGTCGCAGCGCTCGGCGGTCAGCGACAGGCAGACGAGCCCGCGCCCCTCCCGCGCCATGAACGCGATCGCCTCCGGCGTCACCTTCTCCGCCGCCACCGCCAGGTCCCCCTCGTTCTCCCGGTCCTCGTCGTCGACGATGATCACCATCTCGCCACGCCGGAAGCGGGCGATCGCCTCGCGGATCGGGGTGAAGGGGGAGTCGGGCGTGGCGGACATCGGAGGGGGCGGCGCGGGGGAGGGAGCGGAGGTCGCGCGTGTCGCAGTGTACAACGGCGCGGGGCGGCGCGGGCTTCCGGCGGGCGCGACCAGCCCGTCGCCGTCGCCACTCAGCGATAGACCTCGCGCCGGTGCCCTACCCGCACGACGAGAACGATCAGCCGGTCGTCCTCGATCGAGCAAATCAGCCGAAAGGAGCCCACGCGGTAGCGCCAGAGGGGCGCCGATTGGCCCTGTAGCGGGCGACCGATCCGCCGCGGGTCGTCGGCCGTCGCCACGCGTTCGCGGAGGAAGCGCAGGATCCGTCGGCGGGCTTCCGGGTCGAGCGAGCGCAACTCCTTGGCCGCTCGCGAGTCGAGCTCAACCTTCCAGGTCAAGCTCCCGTTCCAGCTCTTCGAGCGGGACCCTCCGCGCCGGCTTCTCCAGTCGCTCGATGGCGATGTAGCGGTCTTCGATCTCTTCGAGATGGGTCAGCACCGCCTCGCGGACGTAGTAGCTCTTCGTCCTCCCCGTCGCCTTGGCGAGCGCCTCCAGCCTCTGTTCGATCTGCGGCTCCAAGCGGACGGACAACATCGGAGCTCCTCTCTCTTCGGCGACCGCCGTCACGCGTCGTGCGTGCGTGACGAGTATGACACGCCTCAGAACGGGTTGCCCAGGCTGATGAACCACACCAGTCCGTCGTCGTCGCCGATCGGGTCGAGCGGGTAGCCGACGTCGACGCGGAGGGGGCCGATCGGGGAGACGTAGCGGGCGCCCAGGCCAACGCCGGTGGCGAAGTCGCCGAAGTCGATCTGGCGCCAGTCGGCCCACACGTTGCCGCTGTCGACGAAGGCGACGCCCTCGACCGGGCCGAAGATCGGGAAGCGGTACTCCAGGTTGACGATCGCCAGGCCGTTGCCGCCGGCGGGCTCGAGGCTGCCGTCGAGGGGGAAGAGGGTCGCCGCGCAGCCGTCCGGGTCGGCGAGCTGGCCGCCGGCGTCGAGACAATCGCCGAACGGCACGCCGAGCTCGTCCTGCTGGAACGCGCGGTGGGTGGTGGCGCCGCCGGCGAAGAAGCGCTCGGCGAGGAAGACGTCCTCGCTCGGCAGGTCGAGGCCGGGGAGGTTGGGGATGAAGGGGTCGTCGATGTCGTCCGGCAGGCCGGACATCGGCTCGATGCCGCCGGCCCGCGCGGAGGCGACGAAGGTGCCGAAGCCGAGCTCGAAGTACTGGACGTGCTGGACGAAGAGCTTGAGCCAGTCGGCCTCGGCGGCGAACACGGGGAACGCCCACTGGAGCTGGCCGATCGTGTTCCAGCCTTCGGTCGGGCTGATCGGGTCGTCGCGGCGGTCGACGAAGAGGTTGGGCACCAGGCTCGCCACCTGGAGCTCCTGGAACTGGCGCTGGAGGTCGGTCAGGTCGGGGATCTCCGGGCCGTCGGGGTCGTCCGGGTCGCCGGGCTCCTCCGGGTCGGGCAGGTCGACCGCGCGGTTCTCGACGATCCGGTAGTCGTAGGCCAGGCCGACGCGGGTGCGGCCGAGCTGCTTGAAGCCCTCGACCCGCGCGCCGCGCCGCCGCACCTCGAACGACGAGCGCACCTCGGCGGTCTGGAAGAGGCTGTAGGTGACCGGGAACCGATAGCCGAAGAACTGCGGCTGGTCGACGAAGAGGCGGTACTCCTGGCGCTCCTCGCGCACCCGGGCGTCGACGGCGCCGTGGATGGCGCGGCCGAGGAGGTTGGCGTGGCTGTAGCCGACGATGCCGCCGAAGCCGCTCTCCGAGTCGAACCCGGCGCCGTAGGTCACCCGCTGCACCTCGCCCTCCTCCACCCGCACCACCACGTCGCGGTTCGAGTCGGAGAGCGGCGCCGGGGTCAGCTCGACCTCGACGCGCGAGAAGATCCCCAGCCGGTAGAGGTCGCGCTCGGCCTCGAGCAGCGCGGTGGTCGACACCGGCTCGCCGGGTGCCAGCTCGATGGCGCCGCGGATCACCTCGCTCTTGGTGCGGTCGTTGCCGCGCACGATCACCCGGTCGACCACCGTCTGCGGCCCTTCGAGCACGCTGACCGTCACCTTCGCCCGCGTCTGGCCGGGGTTCCACTCGGTGACCGCGGAGACCTGCGCCGCGTTGTAGCCGGCGAGGTCGTAGCGCGAGCGCACCACCTCCAGGCTCTCCTCGACGATCGCCGGGTGGTACGGGCCGTCGGCGGCGAGCGGGATCGCCGCCCGCACCTCGTCCTCGTCGAGCGCCTCGAGGCCGGAGAAGACGATCTCCGTGACCGTCCGCCGCTCGCCCTCCTCGACCGGCACGGTCACCCACAGGCCGTCGCCGCGGCGCTCGATCTCGGCCGGGCCGACCTCGGCGTCGAGGTAGCCAGCGAGCCGGTAGAAGGCGAGCACGTTGTCGAGGTCGGCGCCGAGCACCTCGTCGACCAGGGTGCCGCCGCGGACGAAGGGCAGCGTGGTCAGGAGCCCCGCCGGCGCGGTCTGGATGAGCTGGTGGAGGGTGCCGTCGTCGACCTCCTCGTTGCCGACGAAGGCGACCTCCTCGAGCGCCAGCTCCGGCCCCGGCTCGACCGTCAGCGCCACCCGCAGCACCCCGTCGGCCAGCTCCTCGCCGGTCTCCACCTCGACCTCGTAGTGCCCCTGCTCCTGGTACCAGGTGCGCACCCGCTGCTCGGCGAGGAGGAGCAGCGCCTCGTCGTAGCCCTCGTCGGAGAGGAAGGGGAGGAGGCCGCGCTTCTCGAGCTCCTCGCGGTCGGCGCCGATCACCTCGACCTCGACCCGCGGGCCGGCGTCGACCGGGAAGGCGACCGCCACCGTCCGCTCGTCGGCCGCCGGCGCGAGCGCCGGCTCGTCGACCCGCGCCGCGCGGTGCCCCTGCTCGATCAGCCAGGTCTCCAGCCGCTCGGAGTCCTCGATCGCCGTCGCCCGCCGGTAGGGCTCGCCGGGCTTGGCGCGCAGGGGCTCGGTGAGCTGCGCCGGGGTGAAGGGCCCGAGGTCGCCGGTGAAGGTCACCGGGCCGACGGTGGCGCGCGGCCCGGCCTCCACCCGGTAGACGACCGTCGCCTCCTTGCGCTCCTCGTCGATCGCCGGGTCGAGCACCACCCGGGCGTCGAAGTGGCCGTTGTTGGCCAGCCGGTCCTGCATGTCGAAGACGCCCTGGACCAGCCGCGCCTCGACCAGCGGCGCGCCCTCGACCTGCGGCACGAGGTCGCGCAGCCGCTCGCGGGGGACGGCCCCGGTCTCGCCTTCGACGCGGATCTCGCGCACCACCACGTTGGCCCACAGCGAGACGACCGCGACGACGCCGTCGCCGCCCGGCGCCGGGCGCGAGAGCACCGCGGCGCGCGAGGCGACGCCGCTCGCCTGGAGGTTGCGCAGGGTGCGGGCGACCGCCTCGTCGGTCAGCCGGTCGCCGGGGGCGAAGGCGACCAGCTCGCGCAGCCGGTCGAGGTCCCGCTCGGTGAGCGCCACGTCGCCGCGCACCTCGATCGCCGCCACCCGCGGCGGCGGCCCGCCGTCGGCGGCGTCGGGGAGCGGCGGCGGCTCGGGCACCGCCTCCGGCGCGTCCGGCATCAGCACCAGGCCGCGCTCCGGCTCGGCGGGCACGGGGGGCACCTCCTCGGGACGCGGCAGCGGCACCGCGCGCTCGCGCTGGCCCTCGGCGGTGGCCTCCTCGTCGAGCACCACCTCGTCCGGGGGATCGAGCTCGTCGCGGGGCACCTCGCGCGGGCGGGAGACGTCGAGATCCTCGGGCTCCTGCGGCTCCTGGGCGGCGGCGGGGACGACGAAGGCGCCGAGCGCGACGAGGAGCGCCCCGGCGAGCCCCGCCGCCCGCCGCCCCGCCCCGCCCCCGCCCCGCCTCGCCCCCACCCTCAGAACCTCCGCTCCACCTGCACGTCGATGGCGTAGGAGCCGTCGCCGCGCTGGGTGAGGACGACGATCACGTTCTCCTCCGCCTGCCACTCGACCTGGAGCACGTCGAGGTCGGAGGTCGCCGGGTCGCGCGAGTAGGTGACGAACAGGTCGCGCGAGATCTGCTTGCCGACGGTGAAGGCGAGCGAGCCCTGCCCCACCCCCGCCGCCACCGGCGCCACCCGGAAGCGGTCGAAGCCGAACAACGTGTTCACCCGTTCGGAGATCACCGACGCCGCCTGCCCGTAGAGGAACTGCTGCGCCGCGGCGCCCGGCGCCCCCGGGGTGCCGGACGGCTGGCCGGCGAAGATGCGCCCGCTGTCGGCGATCTGCTGGCCGGTGGTCAAGAGCGACACGATCTCGAGGTCGGCGAGCGGCGGGTCGGAGGTGAAGGTGGCGTTGAGCCGGTCGACGGTGCCGGCGAGGTTGAGCGTCACGTCGAAGCTCCGCACCTCGGTGGTGGCGACGACGTCGATCACCGGGTCGATGCGCCGCGGGTTGGCGAAGGTCAGGAGGCCCCGCTCGACCTCGTACTCGTTGTCGGCGTAGACCACGTCGCCGCCCGGCTCGATCTCCACCTGCCCGAGCACCACCGGCCGCGCCAGCGAGCCGCGCAGCACGAGATCGACGTCGCCCTCGAGGTTCGCCACGTTGTTGCTCACCCGCAGCGCGTCGGGCCCCGAGATCGCGACGTTGAGCTGGGTGCCGGCGAGCTCCTCGTCGGCCTCGGCGACCTCCAGCCGCGCCGGCTCGAAGACCGTGAAGAGCAGGTCGCCGATCCCCGCCGGCACGTCCTCGACGTAGAAGGCGCGGTCGAGGTCGACCGCGCCGGCGAGGAGCCGCCCGTCCTCCTCGGAGGTGAGCACCAGGTTGGCGTCGCCGCGCAGCAGGAACCCCTCCGGGTAGCGCACCGCGACGTCGGTGACCTCGGCCTGGAGGCGGTAGTCGAACATTCCCGCGGAGACGTCGATCAGCCCGATCTCGCCGGCCGCCCGGAGGTCGCCGCCGGCCACCTCGGCGCGGGCGTGGTCGAGCACCACGCGGTCCGGGTAGAGGAGCGCCACCGCCTGGAGCTCCTCGAAGGCGTGCGGGAAGCCGGCGACCAGCATCTCGCCGTCGACCAGCGCCGCCTGGCCGGAGAAGCGCGGGTCGGCGGCCGTGCCGCGCACCACCGCCAGCGCCTCGACGTCGCCCTCGAGCTGGACGTTGGGGACGAGGAGCTCGATCCAGGCGACGTCGACGTCGGCCTGGAGGTTGAGGTCGAGCGGCCGCTCGCCGGTCAGCCCCACCGTGCCGGCGACGAAGAGCTCGTCGTCGCCGTCCGCCGGCGTGCCGAGGAAGAGCGAGTCGACGACCAGAGCGCCGTCGGCGAGCCGCAGCGCCACCGGCTCGAGGCTCTCGATCCGCCGCCCCTCGTAGGTGGCGGTGAAGAGCGGCAGGGTGAGCGCCACCTCGGGCGCCGCCCAGCCGTCGAGCGGGCCACGGACGGTCAGCGCTCCGGCGAAGGCGCCGGAGAGGTCGTCGAGCACCGGCTCCGGCGAGAAGAGCTGGACGATCGGGCCGAGGTCGTCGCTCGCCACCTGGAAGGCGAGGTCGGCGCGCTCCAGGGTCAGCGCGCCGCCGCCGTCGAAGGAGACGAGGCCGAGGAGCGAGCCGCGGGCGGTGACCGAGTCGCCGTCCCACAGCGCGACGACCCGGGCGTCGCCCTCGTCGCCGAGCGGCTGGCCGGCGAGCGCCAGGTCGCGGGCGGCGATCTCGGCCGCCACCCGCGGCCGCTCGACCGTGCCCTCGACCGTGGCGAGCACGTCGACCGCCCCGGACAGCTCGCCCGGCACCCGCTTGGCGAACGGCGGCCGGTCGAGCAGGAGGCCGTCGCCGGTCACCTGGAAGGCGAGGCTGCCGGTGGCCCGGTTCCAGGTGCCGACGCCGGAGATCGTGCCGGCCGGCGTCTCGGCGACCAGCCGGTCGACCACCAGCCGCTCGCCGCGGAAGGCGACCGTGCCCTCCAATCCCGACAGCTCGATCCCGGCGATGGTCACCGCCCCGAGC
>DATABP010000594.1:0-2058 GCA_036259515.1 Thermoanaerobaculia bacterium
ACGGCGTGTCGAGGACCAGCGCGCCGACGATCCGCTCGCCCGACCACAGCGGCGCCGCCAGCGCCGAGCGCAGGCCGTGGAGGCGCACCGACTCGGCGCCGGCGAGCCGCAGGTCGGCCGAGGCCTCCGGAGTGACCAGCGCCACGCCGCGCTCGACGACGGCGCGGAGGAGCGTGCGCGACACCGGCACCGCCGGCCCCTCCGGCCGCACCGTCACCTGCGACCCCTCGCGGGCCAGCGCGCAGACCAGCTCGCCGGCGTCGCCCTCGCCGCCGGGGCCGTCCGGCCGCAGGAAGATCGAGCCGCGGTCGACCGGCAGCGCCTCGAAGGCGACGTCGAGCACGCGGCCGAGCACCTGGTCGCGCGAGTCGGTGCGCAGCAGCTCGCCGGCCAGCCGGGTGATGTAGCGGAAGACCTCGTTCGAGTAGGCGGCGTCGAGGCGGGCGCGCTTGCCGCGGCGGGCGGCGGCGGTGGCGCCGCCGGTGCCGCCGGCGAGGTAGTCCGGCGGCAGGTCCTCGAGCCGGCGGACGATCGTCGCGTTGAGGATCTCGGCCGACTCGTCGTCCTCGTCCGGCGCGCTCCAGCCGTCGGGCGCCGCGCGCACCGCCACCTCGACGCTCCCCAGCCGCAGCCGATCGCCGGGCGCGAGCGGCGCCACCTTCACCGGCCGGTCGTTGAGCGCGATGCCGTTCGTGGAGCCGCAGTCGGCGACCGTCCACCCGTCGTCGCCGGGACGGAACTCGGCGTGCCGCCGCGACACCGACGGCTCGGGCAGGATCAGCCGGTTCTCGAGCCCCCGGCCGACCGTCATCGCCTCGCCGCCCGAGAGCACGAACGAGTGCTCCTCGCCCCCCGAGCGGTAGACCAGCGTCAGCGGCGGCGGGCCGGCCATGCCGGCAGCTTACCCCCGCACCGCCTCGAGCTCGGCGAGCAGCTCGCCGACGCCGGCCGGCCGCGCCGCCGGGTCCTTCGCCAGGCAGCGCAGGATGGCGGCCTCGAGCGCCGGCGGGATCTCCGGCCACTTCGCCGACGGCGGCGGCGGCTCCTCGCGCATCGTCCTGGCGGCGAGGTCGGCGTAGGTGGCGCCGGCGAAGGGCGGGGCGCCGGCGAACATCTCGTAGCAGACGACGCCGGTGGCGTAGAGGTCGCTCCTGGCGTCGGCCTCCTCGCCGCGGAGCTGCTCGGGGGCGAGGTAGAGCGGGGTGCCCATCACCCAGCCGACCGAGGTCAGCGCCGGGTCCTCGCGGCGGCGCCGGCGGGCGATGCCGAAGTCCATCAGCTTGACGTTGCCGTTCGGCTGGAGCAGCAGGTTGGGCGGCTTGATGTCGCGGTGGATGACGCCCTCGGCGTGGGCGGCGGCGAGGCCCTGGCAGAGCTGCCGCGCCACCCGCAGGCCGCCCGAGAGCGACATCCGGCCGGCGTGGTCGAGGAGCCGCGCCAGAGTCACCCCCTGGACGTACTCCATGGTGATGTAGGGCACGCCGTCGACCTCGCCGAGGTCGAAGGTGCGGAGCACGTTCGGGTGGGTGATGCGGCGCGCCAGCCGCAGCTCCTCGCGCATCCGCTCGACGTTGGCGGCGTCGCCGGCCAGCTCGGGCTTGAGCATCTTGAGCGCCACCACCTCGTCGAGCTCGCGGTCGCGCGCCTTGAACACGGTGCCCATGCCGCCGGCGCCGAGCACGGCGAGGACCTCGAAACGGCCGCCGACGACGCTCCCCGGCGCCAGCCCGGAGAACGGCCGCTCGCGGCGGGAGCGCGAGGGCTCGGCGAGCGCCAGCGGCTCGCTGGCGAGCGTCGGCGCCGAGAGCACCAGCGAGGCGGCGTCGGCGGCCTCGACCGCCCACAGCGGCCGGCGGGCGAGCACCCCCGGCTGGCGGCGGGGGCGGCAGCCGGAGCCGTCAAGCACCGCGCCGAGCTCGCCGGCCACGTCGTCGCCGAACACCAGTTCGCCGGGCACCGCCTCGCGGGCGAGCGACTCGAGCTCCTGCACCGGGCGGCCGAGCACCGCCGGGCGCGGGCGGCCGCCGCTGTCGACGGTGCCGCGCACCGCGGTGCCGG
>DATABP010000595.1:0-4448 GCA_036259515.1 Thermoanaerobaculia bacterium
GCGAAGCTCTACCGCCGCTCCGACCGCCAGGTCGAGGTGACGCTTCCCCAGCGCAGCTACGAGCTGGCCGCGCGCCTCCTCGCCGGCGCGGTCGAGGCCAGCGACGCGACGGCGGCCCTGCGCCGGCCCGCGCGCGCCTCCTGGCGACCATCCTGGCGACCCTCACCGCCCACGGCTACGAGCCCGAGCGCACCGGCGGCGCCGTGCGGCTCCGCAACTGCCCCTTCCACGGCCTGGTCGGCGACCACAAGCAGCTCGTCTGCGGCATGAACCTGGCGCTCCTCGAGGGCGTGATCGCCGGCCTCGCCCTCCCCGGCGCCACCGCGGCGCTCGACCCGCACCCGGGTTTGTGCTGCGTCCGGCTGGATCTCGAGCCGGCGTAGGCCGGCGCCCCTGCTAACCTCCCGCGGATGAGCCGCCTCCGTCGGATCGGCCTCGCCGCCGCCCTCCTCGCCGCCGTCGCCCTCGCTGCCTGCTCACCCGCCGCCGCGCCGTCTCCCGCGCCGGACACCGGCTCCCCCGCCGCCGCTGATACCGTCGCCGAAATGGACCGCATCGCCCGCGAGTACGTCGCCCTTGTGCTCGAGCTGGGGACGCACGACGAGGGGTACGTCGACGCCTACTACGGGCCGGCGGAGTGGCGCGAGGCGGCGGAGGCGGAGCCGCGGAGCGTCGAGGCGATCCGCGACGCCGCCGGGGCGCTCGCCGAGGAGGTGGCCGGGCTGCCGCGGCCGGCGGGCGAGGGCGGCGACGCCGAGCTCCTCGCCCTCCGCCGCGACTACCTCGGCAAGCAGCTCCGCGCCGTGGCCGCCCGCGCCCGCATGCTCGCCGGCGAGCGCTTCTCGTTCGACGAGGAGTCGGCGCTCCTCTACGACGCGGTGGCGCCGACGCACGACGCGGCGCACTTCGAGCGGCTGATCGCCGAGGTCGAGGGCGCCGTGCCGGGCGAGGGGCCGCTGCCGGAGCGGCTGGCGAGGTGGCGGGCGGACTTCGTCATCCCGCCGGAACGGCTCGGGGCCGTGTTCGACGCGGCGATCGCCGAGTGCCGGCGGCGGACGCTCGCGCACGTCGATCTGCCGCCGGAGGAGGGCTTCCGCGTCGAGTACGTCAGCGGCCGTCCGTGGAGCGCCTACAACTGGTACCAGGGCGACGCGCAGAGCCTGATCCAGGTCAACACCGAGCTGCCGATCTACGTCGACCGCGCCATCGACCTCGCCTGCCACGAGGGCTACCCCGGGCACCACGTCTACAACGCGCTGCTCGAGAAGCACCTGGTCGACGACCGCGGTTGGGTGGAGCTGTCGGTCTATCCGCTCTACTCGCCGCAGTCGCTGATCGCCGAGGGGACGGCGAACTACGGCATCGAGGTCGCCTTCCCGGGTGACGAGCGGCAGGCGTTCGAACGCGAGACGCTCTTTCCGCTCGCCGGCCTCGACCCCGGACGGGTGGACGAGTACTACCGGGTGCTCGACCTCCTCGAAGGGCTCGACTACGCCGGCAACGAGGCGGCGCGCCGCTACCTCGACGGCGCGATCGACCGCGAGGAGGCGGCCGGCTGGCTGGTGCGCTACGCGCTCTCGACCCCCGAGCGGGCCGAGCAGCGGGTGCGCTTCTTCGACGCCTACCGCAGCTACGTCATCAACTACAACCTCGGCCGCGACCTGGTGCGCCGCTGGGTGGAGGCGCGCGGCGGCACGGCGGACGATCCGGCGCGCCGCTGGCAGGTGTTCGAGGAGCTGCTGTCGACCCCGCGGGTGCCCTCGGGGCTGGCGGAGACGGAGTGACGGAGTCGGCGGGGTCGGCTCCCGAGTCCGGCGGCCGGCGGCTCTTCCTGGTCGACGCCAGCCCGTACGTCTTCCGCGCCTACTTCTCGCTGCCGGACTCGATCCGCGACCGCGAGGGGCGGCCGGCGAACGCGGTCTACGGCTTCGCCTCGTTCCTGATCCGGCTCCTCACCGACGAGCGGCCGACCCACCTCGCGATCGCCTTCGACGGCAGCCTGACCACGAGCTTCCGCAACGACTTCTTCCCTGCCTACAAGGCGCAGCGCACGCTGCCGCCGGCCGAGCTCGAGGCGCAGCTCGACGACTGCCAGGCGGTGGCCGCCGCCTTCGGGGCCGCCTGCCTGATCGACGACCGCTACGAGGCGGACGACCTGATCGCCACGCTGGTGGCGCGGCTGGTCGAGGCGGGCGGCGCGGCGGACGACGAGGACGGCGGCGGCGATCTTAGGGCGGTGATCGTGACCCACGACAAGGACCTCGCCCAGCTCGTCGGCCCGCGGGTGACGCTCTACGACTTCGGCAAGGGCGAGCGGCTGGGCCCGGCGGAGGTGACGGCGAAGCTCGGGGCGCGGCCGGAGCAGGTGGCGGACCTCCTCGCGCTCCGCGGCGACGCGGTCGACAACATCCCCGGCGTCCCCGGCGTCGGCGGCAAGACGGCGTCGGCCCTCCTCGCCCGCTTCCGCGACCTCGACGACCTCTACGCCCGCCTCGACGAGGTGCCCTCCGTGCCGATCCGCGGCGCCGCCGCCCTCGCCGCCCGCCTCGCCGAGCACCGCGAGGCGGCCTTCCTCGCCAAGCGCCTCGCCGCGGTGGTGCGCGACGTGCCGCAGTGCGCCGGCGTCACGCTGGACGATCTGGCGTGGACGGGGGCGGATCGGCGGCGCGTCGAGGAGGTGTTCGACAGGCTGGGGTTCGGGACGCTGCGGGGAAGGGTGCCGTACGGGGAGTGAGCGCGAGGTGGCAGTGTGTGGCCACCCCTGGTTCGCGGCCTCGCCACCGGCGAGGTCCCGTCTGCGTCCATAGCCGATTCGGAATGCCTCCCCCTCCCGCCCGCGTTTCCCCCGGCAATGACGTTCCTCCGTGCCGTCCGCGGCGGCCGTCGATCGACGGCGGTCCTCGTCGCCCTCCTCGCGCTCGCCGCCGCGGCGCCGCCGCCGGCTGAGGCCGCCGCGCGCCAGCCGCGCACCGTCTCGCTCCTCGGCGACCCGCTGTTCGTCGCCGCCTCCGGGCGCGGCCTCGACCGCCTCTACGCCATGGACTACGCCGCCGCCCGGCGCGACTTCGCCGCCGTCGCGGCGCGTCACCCCGGCCACCCGGTCGGGCCGCTGCTCGACGCGCTGCCCGCCTGGTGGCTGATCCTCGCCGACCCCGAGTCGACCGCCCAGGACGCCGCCTTCGAGGCGCGCATCGAGCGCGCCATCGCGCTCGCCGACCGCCGCCTCGACCGCGACGACGACGACCTCGACGGCCTGTTCATGAAGGGCGCCGCGCTCGCCTTCCGCGGTCGCTTCCGCTCGCTGCGCGGCGACTGGCTGGCCGCCGCGGTCGACCTCAAGCGCGCCCTGGCGCTGGTCCGCGAGGTGGCGAAGCTCGACCCCTCGAACGCCGACCTCGCCTTCGGCCAGGGCCTCTACGACTACTTCGGCGACGTGCTGCCGGAGCGCTACCCGATCCTGCGGCCGGCGGGGCTGTTCATGCCCGAGGCGGACCGCCGGCGCGGCCTCGCGACCCTCGAGCGGGTGGCCCACGACGGCCGCTTCGCCGCCACCGAGGCCGCCTACTTCCTGCTCCAGATCCACATGTTCTTCGAGGAGGACTACGGCGAGAGCCAGCGCTGGGCGCACTGGCTGCGCCGCCGGCACCCGGGCAACGCGGTTTTCCACGAGCTCGAGGGGCGGCTCTACGCGCGCTGGGGGCGCCGCGACCGCGCCCGCCGCGTGCTCGGCGACGTGCTCGCGCGCTGGCAGGAGGGGGCGCCCGGCTACACCCAGGCACAGGCCGAGCGCGCGCTCTACGTCGCCGCGGTGCTCGACATGCGCGACGGCGACTACCGGGGCGCGCTGCCCGAGCTGGTGGCCCTCGAGCGGCTGCCGGAGCCGGCGGACCGCGAGCGGCCGCTCCAGACCCTCGGCCGCCTGCGCCAGGGGATGGCGCTCGACGCCCTCGGCCGGCGGAGCGCCGCCGTGTCGCACTACCGGCAGGTGCTCGCCCGCGCCGACGTCGACGACTCCCACCGCCGCGCCCGCGGCCTCCTCGCCCGCCCCTTCCGCGCCGGCGAGCCGGAGGCCGAGCCGGCGGGCTAGGCGGAAAGCCCGCCGTTCACCGCCCGCCGCGCCCCTCGCGCGGCTCGACCAGGCGCACGCCGGACTCCGACGAGGGATCGGCGGCGATCGCCGTCTGGCCGGCCAGCCAGTCGAGCGCCGCCTGCCCGGCGAGCTCGCGGCGCCAGCCGGAGAGGAGCGGCAGCTCGGGCTCGGGCGCCGCTCCGCGTCCCTCCCCCGACTCGACCCACCAGCGCACCAGCGCCTCGGCGTCGGCGCGGGAGGCGACGAAGCGGGGCGCCACGTCGGCCTCCCGGCAGCGCGCCTGGATCAGCCCGGAGAGAAGCGCCCCCCAGCCCTCGGCGTGCGCCGGCAGGCGCCCGGAGCGCGGCGCCAGCGGCGG
>DATABP010000596.1:0-1693 GCA_036259515.1 Thermoanaerobaculia bacterium
CGACCAGCGCGACGTGCGCGAGGCGCTCCGCCTGCTGCTCAAGGGCGAGGGCTTCGAGGTGCAGGCCGCCGCCTCACCCGCCGAGGCGGCCGACCTGGTGAAGAGCCGCCCCTTCGACGCCGCCCTGGTCGATCTCAACTACACCCGCGACACCACCTCCGGCCGCGAGGGGCTCGACCTCCTCGCTCAGCTCAAGCGGCTCGACCCGGCGCTGCCGGTGGTGGTGATGACCGCCTGGGGCAGCGTCGAGCTGGCGGTCGAGGCGATGCGCCGCGGCGCCGGCGACTTCCTCGAGAAGCCGTGGGACAACGCGCGGCTCCTTTCGGTGCTGCGCACCCAGCTCGACCTCGCCCGCGCCATCCGCCGGAGCGAGCGGCTGGAGGAGGAGAACCGGGCGCTCCGCGGCGGCGACGGCGGCGGCCCGGAGCTGATCGCCGCCTCCCGCGCCATGCGTCCGGTCGTCGAGCTGATCGAGCGGGTCGGCCCCTCGGACGCCAACGTGCTGATCACCGGCGAGAACGGCACCGGCAAGAGCCTGATCGCCAAGCGGCTCCACGCCGTCTCGGCGCGCGCCGGGCGGCCGCTGGTCACCGTCAACACCGGCGGGCTGTCGGACACGCTGTTCGAGAGCGAGGTGTTCGGCCACGTGCGCGGCGCCTTCACCGGCGCCATCAAGCGCAAGCTGGGCCGCTTCGAGCTGGCCGACGGCGGCACCCTCTTCCTCGACGAGATCGCCAACGTCACCCCCAGCCAGCAGGCCAAGCTCCTGCGCGTGCTGGAGACCGGCGAGCTCGAGCGGGTGGGCTCGTCGCGCACCGTGCGGGTCGACGTGCGGGTGCTCTCGGCGACCAACGCCGACCTGCCGCGCGAGGTCGCCGAGGGCCGCTTCCGCCAGGACCTCCTCTTCCGCCTCAAGACGGTCGAGATCCCCATCCCGCCGCTCCGCGAGCGCGGCGAGGACGTCGCGCCGCTCGCCGCCGCCTTCCTCGCCCGCCACGCCCGCCACTACCGCAAGCCGGTCGCCGGCTTCGGCGAGGCCGCGATGGCGGCGCTGACCGCCTACTCCTGGCCGGGCAACGTGCGCGAGCTCGACCACGCCGTCGAGCGCGCCGTGCTGATGGCCCGGGGCGACCGCATCGAGCCCGCCGACCTCGGCATCGCACCCGGCGGCGGCGCCGCCGTCGCGCGCAGCGACCGCCTCGAGGACCTCCCGCTCGAGGACGTCGAGCGCCTGCTGATCCGCAAGGCGCTCGCCCGCTTCGACGGCAACGTCACCCGCACCGCCGACTTCCTCGGCCTGTCGCGGAGCGCCCTCTACCGGCGACTGGAGAAGTACGGGCTGGGCGGGTAGGGGGCGGAGGTCGACCGCCTCCTGCCGTGTCTCCCGCCGCCCGGGCGCCGGCACTCCAGGATCAGGGGGACGATGAAGTCTTCCCGCGATCTGGAGATCAAGGAGATGAGAACCGTCAAGGCGAAGCTGGGCGCGACGATCCTGGTGGTGGTGTTCTGCACCGCGGCGGCGGCCGGATTCTTCGCCGGCGAGGCGCAGGCGCTGCCGCCGAACGAGGTCGAGACCTACTTCTACAGCGACGCCACCTACTCGGTGGAGATCGGATGGCGCCTCCTGCTCTGCAACGGCCAGAGGTACTCGAGCGGGTCGACCAGCGTCTACACGATCACCTACAGCACTCCC
>DATABP010000597.1:0-1848 GCA_036259515.1 Thermoanaerobaculia bacterium
CCCCACGCCGGCGCCGAGCAGCCGCTCGCCCGCCTCGGCGGCGATGATCTGGGTGTCGTGGGTGATGAAGTTCGCCTGCACCCAGGCGGCGCGCTCGGCGCGCACGATGAGGTCGAGGAGCTCGGCCTCGGCGCGCTCGACCTCACCCTGCCGGCGCCGGACGAGCCGGAGAAGACCGGCGAGCTGACCCGCATCACCACCCGGCTCGAGGCGCTCTACGGCGCGGGCGAGTACTGCCCGGAGGGCGACACCACGCTGGAGGTCGACGAGGAGGGCTGCATCGGGCTCCTCCCCCTCGAGCGCGTCCTCGCCGAGAGCCGCGACCCCGCCCAGCTCGAGGAGGCGTGGGTCGGCTGGCGCACCATCTCGCCGCCGATGCGCGACCTCTACGTGCGGATGGTGGAGCTGGCGAACGAGGGCGCCGCCGAGCTCGGCTACTCGGACGTCGGCGCGATGTGGCGCTCGAAGTACGACATGGACCCGGACGACTTCGCCGCCGAGCTCGAGCGGCTGTGGGGGCAGGTGCGGCCGCTCTACGAGGCGCTCCACTGCCACGTCCGGGCGCGCCTGGCGGACACCTACGGCGCCGAGGTGGTGCCGCCCGGCGAGCCGATCCCGGCCCACCTCCTGGGCAACATGTGGTCGCAGAGCTGGGGCAACGTCTTCGAGCTGGTGGCGCCCCGGACCACCGGCTCGGCCTACGACCTGACCGAGATCCTCGAGCGCCGAGAGGTCGACCCGCTCGAGATGGTGCGCTACGGCGAGGGCTTCTTCAGCTCGCTCGGCTTCGACCCGCTGCCCGAGACCTTCTGGGAGCGGTCGCTCTTCGTCAAGCCGGAGGACCGCGAGGTGGTCTGCCACGCCAGCGCCTGGGACGTCGACCAGGTCGAGGACCTGCGCATCAAGATGTGCATCCAGCAGACGGCGGAGGACTTCCAGACCATCCACCACGAGCTGGGCCACAACTACTACCAGCGCGCCTACAACCACCTGCCGCTCCTCTACCGCGGCAGCGCCAACGACGGCTTCCACGAGGCGGTGGGCGACACCATCGGGCTGTCGGTGACGCCGCCGTACCTCGTCGAGCTCGGCTTCATCGAGGAGGAGCCTCCGGCGGAGCAGGACGTCGCGCTCCTCCTGCGCGACGCGCTCGAGAAGGTCGCCTTCCTGCCCTTCGGCCTCCTCGTCGACCAGTGGCGGTGGAAGGTGTTCTCGGGCGAGGTGTCGCCGGACGAGTACAACGCCGCCTGGTGGGAGCTGCGCACCCGCTACCAGGGCATCCAGCCGCCGGTGGCGCGCACCGAGGCCCACTTCGACCCGGGCGCCAAGTACCACATCCCCGGCAACACCCCGTACACCCGCTACTTCCTCGCCCACATCCTCCAGTTCCAGTTCCACCGCGCCCTCTGCGAGGAGGCGGGCTACGAGGGGCCGCTCAACCGCTGCACCATCTTCGGCTCGAAGGAGGCGGGGGAGAAGCTGGAGCGGATGCTGGCGATGGGGCAGAGCCGGCCGTGGCCGGAGGCGCTGGAGGCGATCGCCGGCACCCGGCAGATGGACGCCGGGGCGCTCCTCGACTACTTCGCGCCGCTCTCCGCCTGGCTCGAGGAGCAGAACCGGGGCCGGCAGTGCGGCTGGTGAGGCGCCGCCGGTGACGCCGCGTAGATCGGGCGGCGGCTAGCCGGCACGGAGCGGCGTGCCGGCGCCCCCTCCGGCGACCCCGCTGCGGGTCGCCCTCGGCCTCGGGCTGACGCTCGCCGTCGGCCTCCTGCTGGTGGCGGCGGCGCGCCTCGCCGCCGGGCGGCGGCCGTTCGGCGGGCGCTGGGGCGAGGAGCTGGCGCTCGCCTG
>DATABP010000598.1:0-2760 GCA_036259515.1 Thermoanaerobaculia bacterium
CGCCGATCTCGCCGCCCGCCTCCTCGAGCGCCTCGTCGAGCTCGTCGAGCGGCGGCAGGTCCTTCAAGCTCTTGAGGCCGAAGTGGACGAGGAACTCGCGCGTCGTGCAGTAGAGGAACGGCCGCCCGACGACCTCCTTCCTCCCGGCGATGCGGATCATCCGCCGCTCGAGGAGCGTCTTGATCACCCCGGAGGGCGAGACGCTGCGCAGCTCCTGGATCTCGGGCGCCGTCATCGGCTGGCGGTAGGCGATGATCGCCAGGGTCTCGATCGCCGCCATCGACAGCTTCTGGCTGCCCGTGACCTCGAAGAAGCGGCGGAGCCAGGGGTTCATCTCGGGACGGGTGACCAGGCGGACGCCGCCGGCGACCTCCTCGACGAAGACGCCTCGCCCGCCGCCTCCCGCGCCGTCGCCGCCCTCGCCGCCCTCTCCATCCCCGCCGCCCTCCGCCGCGTACCGGCGCACCACGGCGTCGATCGCCGCCGCCGCCTCGGCGCGGTCCGCCTCGTCGAACATCTCGGCCAGCCGCTCGCGCGGCACCGGCTCGCTCGACACGAAGAGCACCGCCTCGATCGCCGCCTCCATCTCGGCGCGCTCGGTCATCCGGCGAGCGCCTCCAGCTCCTCGCCCGCCGCCTCGCGGGTGGTGCGGTAGAGGACCACGTCGCCGGCCTCGGTCTGGTGGACGCGGACCAGCGACAGCCGCGCCAGCTCGAGGACGGCGAGGAAGGCGGCGATCACCTCCGCCCGGCAGGAGCGGGCGCGGAGGTCGGCGACGAGGTCGAACGGGCGGCCGCGGTCGAGCTCGGCGAGGAGGCGATGCACCTGGTCGCGCACCGAGAAGTGCTCGCGGTCGAGGTGGTAGGCCGGCGGGTGCGCCTTGTCGTAGCGCACCAGGACGCCGCGGAGGGCGCCGAGGAGGTCGTAGAGCGAGAGGTCGCCGAGGTCGATCTCGCCGGCCTCCTCGGCCGGGGCGCCGAGGTCCTCCGGCGGGCCGCCCTCGCGGCGCCAGATGCCGCGGCGCAGGCTCTCGATCTCGGCCAGCGACTGCGCCGCCTCCTTGAGCCGCCGGTACTCGAGGAGCCGCGCCACCAGCTCCTCGCGCGGGTCCTCCTCCGGCTCGCCGGGGGCGCGCGGGGTGCGCGGCAGGAGCATCCGCGACTTCAGGTGGATGAGGAGCGCCGCCTCGTAGATGTACTCGGCGGCGAGGTCGAGGTCGAGCTCCTCGGCGAGCGCCAGGTAGGCGTGGAACTGGTCGCAGATCGTCGCCACCGGGATGTCGGTGATCTCGACCTTGTTCACCTTGACGAGCTGGAGCAGGAGGTCGAGCGGCCCCTCGAAGACGGGGAGGTCGACCCGCCACGCCTCGGGCAGCAGCCCGCGGGTCGGGACCGGGGTGTTCATCCGCGGGAGCCGGCGGCCTCGGCGCGGCGGCGGCCCTCGTCGACCAGCGCGCCGGCGCCGCGGTAGTCGAGGCCGAGGGCGGCGCGCACCCGCTCCATCGTCTCGACGGCGCGCTCGCGGGCCCGGCGCGAGCCCTCGACCAGCATGTCGAGGAGCGCCGGCTTGTCGGCGACCAGCTCCTCGCGCCGCCGCCGCATCGGCTCGAGAAAGGCGACGAGCTGCTCGGCGATCAGCCGCTTGTCGTCCACGCAGCCGATCTCCACCGCCCGGCAGCGGCGCGCAACGTCCTCGGCCAGCTCCGGCGGCGACACCAGCCCGTGGAACTCGAACAGGTTGCACACCTCGGGGCGGCCGGGGTCGCTCCGCCGCAGCCGCTGCGGGTCGGTGAACATCTGCATGCACTTCTTGCGCACCTCGTCCGGCGGGTCGGCGAGGTTGATCCCGTTGCCGTAGCTCTTCGACATCTTGCGCCCGTCGATCCCCGGCACCTTGGGGCTCGTGGTGAAGAGCGGCTGCGGCTCGGGGAACACCGGGCCGTAGTAGCCGTTGAAGCGGCGCACGATCTCGCGCGACAGCTCGAGGTGGCTCGCCTGGTCCTGCCCCACCGGCACGAAGTCGGCGCGGTAGACGACGACGTCCGCCGTCTGGAGCACCGGGTAGCCGAGGAAGCCGTAGGTGGCGAGGTCCTTCGACTCGATCTGCTGCTGCTGCTCCTTGTAGGTCGGCACCCGCTCGAGCCAGCCGAGCGGGGTGAGCATCGAGAGCAGCAGGTGGAGCTCGGCGTGCTCGGGGACCATCGACTGGACGAAGATCACCGAGCGCGCGGGGTCGAGCCCGGCGGCCATCCAGTCGGCGACCGCCTCGAGCGTGTTGTCGGCCACCTGCGAGGGATCGGCGTAGTCGGTGGTCAGCGCGTGCCAGTCGGCCGCGAAGTAGTAGCAGCGGTAGCGGTCCTGGAGCGCCACCCAATTGCGGATGGCGCCGAAGTAGTTGCCGAGGTGGATCTTCCCCGTCGCCCGCATGCCGGAGAGCACGATCTTCTGGGCGCCGTCGTCGGCGGCGGCCGGCGCGGCGGGGGACGGCGGGGTGCTCGGGGTCTCGCTCATCGTGCTCCGGGTGGACCTGGCGGTGGAATCGAACGGAGGCTGCGACCGCTTTCACCGGTGCGGGGCCACGCGCGGGGGCGGCCGCCGCCGGATCGGCGATCCTACCCCACGCCGGACTGCCGCTCGGGGCCGCCGCTGGACAGGCTCCCCCCGGTTGCCCGACAATCCTCGCTCCGCTTCCCGAACAGCCGTCCCGAGAGCCGTCCGATGCCGAAGAAGACGCCCCACGCCGCCCCCCCTGCCGCCCCGG
>DATABP010000599.1:0-1706 GCA_036259515.1 Thermoanaerobaculia bacterium
CGCGTGTCGGCCCTGGGCCTGGCCGTGCCGGTGGTGGCGGCCGCCTGCGGCAACGGGGGCGGCGCCGAGGCGGGCGCGGCGGCGGCGCGCGGCGGCGAGCCCGCCGGGCTGATCGACTGGGAGGTCTTCGACCAGGCGCGCGCCGAGGAGCTCGCGGCGGCCGGCAGCCTGGTGTTCGTCGACGTCACCGCCGACTGGTGCTTCACCTGCAAGACGAACGAGCGGCTGGTGCTCGAGACCGAGGAGATCGCCGCCCTCTTCGCCGAGCACGCGGTGGTGGCGATGAAGGCCGACTGGACCAACCAGGACCCGGCGATCGCCGCCTTCCTCGCCGAGCACGGCCGCTACTCGATCCCCTTCTACCTCCTCTACCGGCCGGGCGCCCCACCGCTGCCGTTCAGCGAGCTCCTGACCAAGCCCGCGGTCGCCGGCGCCGTCGCCGAGGCCGCGTCCCGGAGCGCCCGCCTGGGCGGCGCCCGCGACGCCGCCGCCGGCTCCTGATCCCGCTCCCTTCCGGAGGACCGCCATGTCGCTCGCCGCCTACAAGGTGCTGCACCTGCTGTCTGCCTTCCTCCTCTTCGCCGCGTTGGGCGGGCTGACCGTCCACGCCATCGCCGGCCGCGGCGACCGCGAGCGCGGCAAGAAGCTCGCCGCCGCCACCCACGGCATCGCGCTGGTGCTGCTGCTGGTCACCGGCTTCGGGGCGCTCGCCCGGCTGGCGCTCAGCAACCCCGCCGACTGGCCGGGCTGGGTGTGGGCCAAGGTGGTGGTGTGGCTGGCGCTCGGCGCGGCGCTGGCGGCCCGCCGTTTCCCCGGCGCCGCCGGTCTCTTCTGGTGGCTGTGGCCGGTGCTCGGCGGCGTCGCCGCCTGGCTGGCGCTCTACAAGCCGTTCTGAGGCCTGAGCGCCGCGCGCGGCGATGCCGCCTTGCCGCGCCGGCCGCCGACCTGCGGGCACGTCGTTCCGGGACAGATCGTGCTTTCCGGGCGCGTCGCGCGCCCCGGTTCCCGAGATGCGTGCCTTCCACGTCGGATGCGTGCATGGTCGAGCACGTCACGGAGTGCTGCCGCAAGCTACTCTTTTGTTTTGAGGGCGGGCGTGAGCGGCAATGTCGCCGCGCGGCGTCCCGCGCCTTCTGCAATTGGAGGAAGAGCTCCATGAAAAAGCCCATGCTGCGCCTCCCTGGTGTCCTCCTGGCCCTCTGCCTGATCGCGACCCCCGCCGCCGCCGCCCCCGCCGAGCCGGCGCGGGACCTCGCCGGCGGCTGGTGGAACGTCGCCGTCGACCTCTGGTGGCAGGTCACCGGCTGGTGGGACTCGGCGGTCTCCGGCGAGGCCACGACCGGCACGCTCGCCCCGATCGAGCCCGACGACTCGCTCCGGGCGTATCCCGACTGGGACCCGAACAACGCGTCCAGCCAGCTCGAGTCCTCGCCGACCCTCTCCCCCACGACCCTCCCGGAAGGAGAACCGAGCAGCTAGGGCTGAGCGAGCCGAATCGCCGCCGCGTGTCCCGCCTTGGACCTCCGGCGGTACTTAATACAGGTAGGCGACGAATTCGAGCGGAGGAGAATGGCGCACTTCGACATCGAGCTGGTGACGATGGTCCTCGCGGGGGAGCTGCCCCCCCGGGTGCTCGTCCGCGTGCTCTACGACCACCTCAAGGAGCTCTGCCCGGAGTGCCGGCAGGCGCTCGAGGCGGTGCAGGG
>DATABP010000600.1:0-1723 GCA_036259515.1 Thermoanaerobaculia bacterium
GAGGACGACGAGCCCCGCCACCAGCGCCAGCTCCGGCTCCGGCCGGCGGCCCTCCCGCGGCGCCGCCGCCGCCAGCGCCGCGCCGCCGACCAGCGCGGCGAGCGCGAGCAGCAGGAGGAGCGAGGCGACCCCCATCAGCGCCCGCTGGCCGGCAGCCGGTAGAGCGTGCCCAGCGGGTGGCGGAGCAGCGCCTCGCCGCCGGCCGGCGCCTCCGGCGGCGCGTCGAAGACGACCAGGTACTCGCCGGCGGCGGCCCCGGGGTGGTGGGCGCCGATCACCCGGTGCCGCGGCAGGTGGTAGGCCGCCCACAGCGAGAGGAAGAACTCCTCGCCCCGCCGCTCGTGCCCGGCCGAGATCAGCACCACGCTCCCCGACGGCAGCCGCGGCTCGACCGCGGCGAGCAGTCGCGCCAGCCGGTTCGAGGCGTACTCGCCCGGGTTCCACCCCATCACCCCGACCGGGCGCGGCGGCCCGGCGACGCGGTCGACGAAACGGACGGAGGCGACCGCGAAGAGGGCGGCGGTCCAGGCGAGGAGCGCCGCGCCGAGGACGAGCGCGACACGGCGGCGCCGCCGGTGCGGGCCCCCTCCCGCCTCCGCCATCGTCGCAGGGCCGGCGGCGGCGGACACCTGCTCGAGCTCCTCGGGCACGGGAGGATTCTAGGCGGGGCCGGTCGGCGGAGGAGGACGCGGCCGGCATGGCCGGTGAGAAGATCGCCCGGTGCGCCGCCCGCCGCTACTCCTCGCCGAGCGCCCGCCGGCCTCCGCCGGCCGGGCCGGGCCTCGTCGTCGCCGTGCTCCGCCAGCCGGCAAGGGCGCGGTGGCGGCGACGAGCACGGCGAGCGGCGATCCCGTCGCGCCGGATGCCGCGCGGCGACCGCCTCGCCGCCCCTCGTCCGGCGTCTCGCGACTGCCGCTGTGGCTGTCGGCGGCGGCGCTGGCGGTGGTCGCCACGGTCACCGTGGTGCGCGTCTTCCAGGCGGGCGAGGGCGAGCTCCTCACCGCCCGGTCGGAGCGGCTGTTCTACGACTGGGCGGCGGGCGACGCGGAGATCGACCGCCGCCTCGCCGCCGCCGCGCCGCGCCTGCCCCCGGGCGCCGGCGTCCGGCTCGTCGTCCCCGCCCGGGTGGACGCGGGCTGGGCGACCTTCCGCGGCCTCTACCGCATGCCGCAGCAGCGGGTGATCGGGGTGCACCGCCCGACCGAACCGCCGCCGCCGCGCGACGCGTGGATCGTCGATCTCACCGTCGATCCGCCGCGGGTGACGCCGCCGACGGCCCCGCCGCGATGAGCGCCGCCGACGCGCCCGGCCGCCGCCGGTAGACGACCACCTCGAACCCGGCCCGCCGGTGCCGCAGTCGGGCGACCTCGCGGAAGGCGCCGGGGAACCACGGCGCCCGCTCGATCGCCGCGCTCAGCGGGTTGGCGGGGAGCGCGACGAACAGGTCCGGCTGCCCGGCGAGGAAGGCGGCGGGCAGGTCGCCGCGGGCGAGCGCCGGCCGCGAGGCGCGGCTGACCAGCCCCAGGAGGTCGTGGATCGGCCGCTCGGCGAAGAACCCGATCGTGCCCACCTCGAGCGCCGCGACCCGCTCGCCCGGCGCGGCGTGACGGCGCAGCCACTCGCCGGCGGCGCGGTAGACCTGGTAGCGCACCGGCGCCACCTCGCCGGAGAGGAAGGCGATGAGCCGCGCCGCGGGCGGGCCGCCGGCGGCGGCGACCAGGGC
>DATABP010000601.1:0-11620 GCA_036259515.1 Thermoanaerobaculia bacterium
GGCGAGGAGAAGCGCGCCCGCCTGGAGGAGATCTTCGTGCTCTCCTCCCGCTACGAGCTGCTCTTCTGGGAGATGTGCTGGCGCGGCGAGGCCTGGCCCGGGTAGGCCCCGGCCCGCGGGGGCGCCGCGCTCAGGCCGGCCCCGGCGGCCAGGCGGTCCATCTCCCCCCGCAGCCAGGCGGCCGCCTCCTGGAACTCGGGCGAGGCGTACTGCTCGATCCAGTCGGCGTAGCGCCGGTCGGAGGGGACGCCGGCCGCGGAGAGGCGCCGCGCGAGGTCGGCGTACCCCCAGGCGCAGGGGAGGAGGGCGGCCACCAGGTCGGCCAGGTCGCCGTCGGCCGCGGTGCGCACCAGGAAGTCGGTGTAGGCGCGGGTGGTCGGCCACATCGCCTCGGCCTCGAGCTCGGCCGGCGAGATGCCGAAGCGCTCGGCGTAGCGGCGGTGGAGGTCCATCTCGACGTGGAGGGTCAGGTGGAGCACCTCGGCGTACCAGGCCATCGACTCGAGCCGGTCCGCCTTGGCCGCCGCCCAGGCGAAGAGGCGGGCGAACTGCTTGAGGTACAGGTAGTCCTGGCGCACCCAGCGGGCGAAGCGCTCCGGCGGCAGGGTGCCGTCGGCGAGGCCGGCGACGAAGGGGTGGTCGAGCTGCGCCCGCCAGATCGGCAGCGCCGCCCGGTAGAGGCGCTCGGAGACCGTGCCGGCGCCGCTCACGCCGCGCCCTCCGCCGTCGTCACCTCCCCGTCCCGCCACTCGGGCAGCCCCGGCCAGCCGGCGCCGCCGTACGCCATCTCCCAGAAGGCGAGCTCGTAGCGCGCGGTGGTCTCGATCGCCTCGGCCATGCGGCGGCGCTGGTCGGGGCCGGCGGCGGCGGCGAGGCGGTCGAGCTGGTCTTCGAGGAAGCCGACGTACTGCGCGAACGCCTCGCCGGCCCAGTTGTCGACGAACGGCCGCCACCGGGAGTCGGCGGCGAGCCCGGCGGCGACCACCCGCCAGGAGTCGAAGTACGCCTTCTCCGCCGCCCAGAGCACCGCCCAGCCCTCCTCGAACGAGGCGCGCTGCGCGGTGGCGAGGAGGAACTGGACGTAGGCGTGGTTGACCAAGCCGGGGCGGGCGCCGGCGAGCCGCACCCCGGCCGCTCCGGCGCGCTCCTCGAACAGCCCGAGCTCCTTCATCAGCGCCTGGAGCACCTGGACCAGCGGCTCCCAGCACGCGCGCGGCGCCTTGGCGAGGAGCGCCGCGACGAAGGGGATCGCCGCCTCGACGAAGAGGTAGTCCTGCCGCATCCAGTTGGCGAAGGTGGCGTCGGCGATCCGCCCGTCGCGCGTCTCGGCGAGGAAGGGGTGGGCGAGCATGCGGTCCCACAGGGGCCGGATGCGGTCGAGCTCGGCGGCGGCGAAGCCCATCGGGGCGGTCCTCCGCGGGTCGGCGGCCGGAGCGGGGACGGCGACGCGGCGCTGGCGACGGGGAACGAAAACGGCGGGGCGTCGACTCCCTGCGCCGGCATGACCCGGATCAGGTTCGAAGGGTGTGATCTCAGCCGGAGCGGCGCGGAAGCCGCGCGTCCCGGCACCCCTGTCGCGCCGGCCAGCTTAGCAGGGCGCCGGGCGGCTCAAGGGAAGCCCGGCGTCACCTCCGGGGTCGGCGCGCACGGCGGATCGAGCGGCGAGGCGTCGAGGCCGACGTTGTAGCGCCCCTCGGCACTGGCGACCAGCCCCAACCAGGCCTGGA
Source organism: Thermoanaerobaculia bacterium (assembly GCA_036259515.1). GTDB lineage: Bacteria > Acidobacteriota > Thermoanaerobaculia > Multivoradales > JBCCEF01 > DATABP01. Next base: position 1,728 of record DATABP010000601.1, read on the forward strand.
GCGGCGCGGCGTCCGCCGCGAACGGCTTGAAGTCGAGCACGAAGAGCCCGAACGGGAACGGCGTCGGCAGCTCCCCGCCGCCGATCTCGACCCGCTGCGTCGCCGCCGTCAAGCGCGCGAGACCCGCAGGCACGCAGAGGATGACGCAGTCGTCGACGAAGACCACGGCCTCCATCTCGTCGAAGATCACGATCTCGCTCATGTTCGGCGCGCGGGGAGGCGAGGCGCACGCGAAGCGCTCCCCCGGCGTGCCGAGGTCGCGCCAGGCGACCAGCTCGCTGCCGCCGTCGAACCCGCCGCCGAGCAGGAAGCGGCTGGCCCACACCGTCGGCAGCGGCTCGCGGGCGTCGGACGCGGTGCCGCCGGTCCACGTCTGGTAGAAGGTGCGGTCGCCGGGGGCGAAGCCCTCCGGGTCGGCCTCGAGGCGCACCAGGCCCTCACCCCAGGCGGCGTCCCGCGACGGGTCGACGACGAAGAAGTCGCCGATCAGCACGTTGTCGAAGGCGAGCTCGCCGCCGGGGCCGAAGTAGGCCTCGTCGACGGGCGCGGCGCTGCAGCCGGCGACCACGTCGACGGTGACGTAGCCGCGGGCGACGCCGTCGCCGTAGGCCCGGCCGGCGCACTGGGCGCTGATCGGCCCCGGCTCGCCGGTCAGCGCGGCGCGCAGCTCGGCGACCTCGCCGGCGGTGAGCGGCGGGTACGGCAGGATCGTGTCGCAGCCGGGGAAGGGGCCGTCCTCGGAGAAGTCGCCACCCGGACTGTTGGCGCCGCCGGTCGACGGCAGGGTGCCGGCCACCACGTCGCGCAGGTTGATCGTCTGCACGTCCCAGCCGGTCAGCGCGACGTCGAACCACAGCACCGGCACCGCGAGGTCGCTCCACACCGTCACCCGGACGACGTGCGCCTCCGGCACCGCGTTGACGATCGAGAAGAGCGTCGTGACGCCGTCCGGCTCGAAGAGGTCGACCTCGAACCAGGGCAGGAGCAGCGTCGCCCCCGGCGCGTCGTCGAGGGCGCAGACCTCACCGGCGGCGGGCGGGGCGGCGGCGAGCAGGAGGGCGAGGGCGAGAGCGGTCGGAACGAGCGGTCGCGGCATGGTGCTTTCCTCCTCGGGAGGCGTTGTGAGGCGCTCAGCCGCGCCCGATCTCCTCGACCAAGGCGTCGGCGAAGCCGGAGGTCGACACCTTCGTCGCGCCCTCCATCTGGCGGGCGAAGTCGTAGGTGACGATCTTCCTCTGGATCACCTTCGGGTAGGCGGCGACGATCGCCTCGGCGGCCTCGAACCAGCCCATGTGCTCGAGCATCAGGACGCCCGAGAAGAGGAGCGACCCCGGGTTCGCCACGTCCTGGCCGGCGTACTTCGGGGCCGAGCCGTGGGTGGCCTCGAACAGCGCCACGGTGTCGCCGACGTTGCCGCCCGGCGCGATGCCGACCCCGCCCACCTCGGCGGCCACCGCGTCGGAGAGGTAGTCGCCGTTGAGGTTGGCGGTGGCGACGACGTCGAACTCCTCCGGCCGCAGCAGCATGTGCTGGAACATGATGTCGGCGATGCGGTCCTTGATCACCACCTTGCCGTCGGGGATCTTGCCGTCGTGGTCGCGCCACAGCTCGTCCTCGGTGATCGTGCGGTCGCCGAACTCCTCGCGCGCCACCTCGTAGCCCCAGGTGCGGAAGGCGCCCTCGGTGAACTTCATGATGTTGCCCTTGTGCACCAGGGTGACGCTCTTCCGCCCGCGCTCGAGGGCGAACTGGATCGCCATGCGCACCAGCCGCTTGGTGCCGAAGGCGCTGATCGGCTTGACGCCGAGCCCGGCGCCCTCGAAGAACTCCGCCCCCAGCTCCTCGCGCAGGAAGCGGGCGAGCCGCTCGTTCGCCTCGCTGCCCGACGGGTACTCGATGCCGGCGTAGACGTCCTCGGTGTTCTCGCGGAAGAGGACGATGTCGACCTTCTCCGGCTCCTTGAGCGGCGAGGGCACGCCGGCGAACCAGCGCACCGGCCGGATGCAGGCGTAGAGGTCGAGGTCCTGGCGCAGCGAGACGTTGAGCGAGCGGAAACCGCCGCCGACCGGCGTGGTCAGCGGCCCCTTGATCGACACCACCAGGTCGGCGAGCGCGCGGCGCGTCTCCTCGGGATAGACCTCGCCGCCGTAGAGGCCGGTCGCCTTCTCGCCCATGTAGAGCTCGGCCCAGTGGATCCTGCGGCGCCCGCCGTAGGCGCGCTCGACGGCGGCGTCCCAGACGCGGAGCGAGGCGCGCATGATGTCGGGGCCGATGCCGTCGCCCTCGACGTAGCCGACGATCGGCCGCTCCGGCACCCGCAGCCGGCCGCCGTCGACGGTGATCTTCTCGCCGCCCTCGGGGAGGCGGATGTGCTGGTAGGTCATGGCGTTCCTCGCGGGCGGTGGTCGGTGGCGGAGGACGGGCCCCCGGGAGCCGATCTTACCTTCCGCCGCGCCGGTTGCGCGGCGGCCGGGCTTGCCGGACAATGGGCGTCGGGCGAGGGAGGGAGACGAGAGATGAAGATCGAAGACCGCGGCTACGTCCATCCCGAGGTGCTGGTGTCGACCGACTGGGTCGCCGAGCGTCTCGACGACCCCTCGGTGCGGCTGGTCGAGTCGAACGAGGACCCGCTGCTCTACGCCTCCGGCCACGTCCCGGGCGCCGTCGAGGTCGACTGGACGCGCGACCTCAACGACCCGGTGCGCCGCGACTACCTCGACCGCGACGGCTTCGAGCGGCTGATGCGGCGGATCGGCGCCGACGAGGGCACCACCCTCGTCTTCTACGGCGACCGCAACAACTGGTGGGCGACCTACGCCTTCTGGGTGTTCCAGCTCTTCGGGCACGGCAACGCCCGGGTGATGGACGGCGGCCGGCAGAAGTGGATCGACGAGGGGCGGCCGACCACCCGCGAGGCGCCCTCGCATCCGCCCTCGGACTACCGGGCGCCCGACCGCGACGACACCCGCTGGCGCGCCTTCCGCGACGAGGTCCTGGCGCACCTCCGGGGCGGCGGCAAGCTGGTCGACGTGCGGAGCCCGGCCGAGTTCACCGGCGAGCGCCTGCACATGGACGACTACCCGAACGAGGGGGCGCTCCGCGGCGGCCACATCCCGGGGGCGAAGAACGTGCCCTGGGCGCGCGCGGTGGCGCCGGACGGCACCTTCAAGCCGGCCGAGGAGCTCCAGGCGATCTACCGCCGCGAGCAGGGCCTCTCGCCGGACGACGAGGTGGTCGTCTACTGCCGGATCGGCGAGCGGTCGAGCCACACCTGGTTCGTCCTCCACTACCTCCTGGGCTTCGACCGGGTGCGCAACTACGACGGCTCGTGGACCGAGTGGGGGAACCTCGTCGGCGTGCCGGTCGAGCGCGGGCCGGGCGGGGAGGCGGCGGGGTAGCCCGCCGGCGGCGACGGTGGCCGACCTCCCGGAGAAGCTCGCCGACCTGGTGGCGACGCTGGAGTCGGTCGAGGACCGCAACGACCGCATCCAGCTCCTGATCGACCTCGCCGAGGGCTTCCGCGAGGTGCCGCCGTCGATCGCCACCCGCCCCTTCCCGGAGTCCCACCGCGTGCCGGGCTGCGAGAGCGAGGCGTTCGTGTGGGCCGAGCCCCGGCCCGACGGCACCTTCCGCTACCACTTCGCGGTCGAGAACCCGCAGGGCATCTCCGCCAAGGCGCTGGCGGCGATCCTCGACCGCACCCTCTCCGGCGCCACCCCCGAGGAGGTCGCCCGCGTGCCCCCCGACGTCATCTACCGCCTCTTCGGCCGCGAGCTGTCGATGGGCAAGTCGATGGGGCTGATGGGGATGATCCAGCGGGTGCAGGGCGAGACGCGGCGGCAGGCGGGGGCGGCGGCGGGCACCCCCGGCGCGTAGACCGAAATCGGGCGGGCCGGGAACCGCCGGCCGCGCTCGGTGTCCAATCGAGCAGGAGACGCGGCCGCGCTCCATCCACCGAAGCGGCCGCCCCCGACCGGGGCGGCCGGCGAAAGGAGGGAGCATGTCCGCACCCGAAGCGCGCCGTCCTGCCGTCCACCGCCCCGCCGACTCCGCCATCCCGCCCTACTTCGCCGACGACCCGCGCGACCGCCGCCGCCTGCGCGTGGCGCTCGCCGCGGCGCTCGTCGCCCACCTGCCGCTCCTGCTGCTGCCCGACTTCGGGAGCACGGTCGCCGCCGCCCCACAGGAGGAGGCGCCGGTGTTCGTCCTCCGCCCGACGCGCTTCCGGCCGCCGCCGCCCCAGGCGCCGCCGCCGGCGCCCGAGCCGCCGCCTCAGGAGCCGGCGGTGCGCGTGCCGATCCCCGACCCGACCCCGGCCGAGCCCGAGCCGCTGCGCGAGGTCGAGCTGCCGCCGGCGCCCGAGCCGCTGCTCTCTAACCTCGTCTTCTTCGAGCCCGACCCGTCGCCGGCGCCGCCGGCCCCCGCGCCAGCGCCGGTCAGCGAGCTGCGGGTGGGCGGCGCCATCGCCCGGCCGGAGCGCCTCTTCGCGCCGTCCCCGGCGTATACCGAGGCGGCGCGGCGGGCGCGGATCGAGGGGATGACCATCCTCGAGGTGCGGCTCGACGACACCGGCGCCGTCTCCGATGTCGACTGAGCACGGGCGCGCCACTCGTGACGCGGACTCGCCGACAGCTCCAAAGGCCTCAGTTCGTCGTCGAGCAGGTCAAGGCCAACAGGCCCACACACCGTGTTCGGGCTTTTCTATGTGAATGTCACACCCGCGTACAGCAAAAGCACTACCACTCGTATCGCCAACACGACACGAGGAGAGCGAGATGAGGGTATGGCTCGGAGCTGTCCTGCTGGTTGTGACCCTTGCGACCAGTGCCGCGGCGCAAGAAGGCCCCAGTCGTTGGCAGGTCGACCGCGGACCCGATGGGGAGGTCGAGGCTCGCCGGGATGCCCACGGCAACTCGTCGACTTATCGCCGGAGCGACGAAGGCCGCAAGACCACCGTTACCCATGACCGCAACGGCGCGGGGAGCTGGCAGGAGGTCTGGATCGAGGACCAGGGGGGCTCACGTGTAGTGGAGGTCGTTCGACCCCGAGCCTCGGGGCTCGTCGACTATCTTCGAGTGCTCCGAATCTTTGGGCTGGCACCCGGCAAGCCCTTGCCGGAATCCACGCGAGGATGGCATCTGATCGACGGGCACGGTCGCTTCATCGCGGAGTCGCCCTTCGGACGGTTCGAGCACGTCGTCCTCGTTCGCGATGACGGCATCGGACGACGGGAGACGACGACCGTCCTCGACCGGTCCCTCACCATCGAGACGGTGAGAAGCGAAGACGGACTCGTCGCTCGGGACACAGCCGGTGGCTGGCGCATGGAGAGCTACGATGACGGGCGGCTGCTCAGCGCGCGCGACGAGCACGGCGTGATCGTTCGTGTGGAGCGCGACGAATTGGATCGAGCCGTCGCGTACTGGCTCGGGGAGTTGGGCGTGCTCCGCTTCTCCTACGAGGACAGCTCGCCTCAGTGGACGGTCAAGGAGTTGGTCGACCTCCGCGACGGGAAGGTCGTCTTCCGCTGGGAGACGGCGACCCGGCCCGGGACGATCGGACCCGACGCGCAGAGCGTCAAGTCACGCCCCGGCGCGGCGATCCGACTCTTCGTGCCCGGACACGGCACGATCGCCGAGTGGGACCCGATGCTCTACCCCGAAGGTGTGATGGTCGCGCGGTTGGGCGACCACCCCTATGCGCTCGTGCCCTTCGACCACGACCTCGATGTCGTCCGTAGCTTGACTCTCTTCGAGCTCGCCACCGCGCGAGGCTGGGATCGGATCGACTACACCCGCGACCACCTGTTCGTGCACATGACCACGGATGCAGCGGACTCCGACACCGCCGAACAGACGGCCATCATCGTCCTGCCCCGTCGGAGCGCCGACGACGAGCAGCGCATCGGAGAGTCGGCGACTCTCCCATTCCCGCAACCTCGAACCGGCAGCGACATGCGCCGTCAGGCAGCCAAGCTCGAGGTCGCCCCCTGCGGTTCGGAGAACCCGGATTGCACCTGCATCACCTGGGATACCGGCGTGTCGATCAGCTGCCCGGAGGAAGGAGGAGACACCGGTGGAGACCCGCCGCTGGGAGGAGGAACCGGCGGGTCTGGAGGAGGTGGTAGCAGTGGTGGTGACGGTGGTGACGGAGGGACGGATGGAGGAAGCGGCGGCACCACCACCACGCTCGGGAATCCGCCGACGCCCGCACAGCGCTCCCAGCTCAACCGCGCCACGCCCATTGCAATCGAGAGGTTGCAGAATCGTGCAGGTTGCGCCAGGCTGTTCGCAGACCTCAACCGCACGAATGGCCAAGTGGTGATCGAGCTCACCACCTACCGCGATTGGAGCAACCATGACGCGTGCGGCAAGGGGGCACCCGCCTTCACGACGCCGAACCGTTTGACAGTCTTCCTCTGTCCCCCCTTCGAGAGGCTGTCCGTGTACGACGCGGCGGCGACACTCATCCACGAGGCCCTCCACAGTGCGGGTCTGACGGAGAAGCCGAACTACCCCGACGCCGAGATGACTACGACGGAGATCCAGAGAATGGTCGACACTGCGTGTGGCCTGTGATGAGGACGCGACAGCTCTGTGGAGTCCTGATGCTCGCCTTGCAGCTCGTCGGCTGCCGTCCGGCCGTTGCCTCATCGGCGCCCGAGTCCTGGCGTACGGGGGCCGAAACGGGAGCGGCAGCGCTGGAGGACGGCAACGCCGCGACGGCGCGGCAGCGGCTTCTCCGCGCGATCGAACTGGCCGAAGAGGAAGACGCGCCGCCGATCGAGCGCGCACGACTGCTCGTCCAGCTCGCCAAGACTCATCGGGCAGAAGGTGACTACCCCCGGACGGTGCAGACATACCGAGAAGCATTGGCAGTCGCCGAGGAAGGTCCGGCCACCGACGACTTGGTCCTCCTCCAGGCCGAGGTGCTGACCGAGCTCGGGAACGTCTACTTTCCGCTGCGCCGGCCGCAGGACGGGCTGGAGGCCCTGGAGGAGGGTCTCAGGTTGCGACGGCAGGTGCTCGATCCCGCAGCGCCCCAGGTGATCGAGTCGCTCGAGCTCCTGGGTGTCGCTTACGGGGAGACGAACGCCTTGGAGCAAGCCGAGCGGCTGCTCCGCGAAGCCGCCGACCTCGTCTCCGGCTCGCCGACCGCCAGCCCGGAGGAGAAGGCGGGCCCTCTTTTCTCGCTCTCCGCCATCCTGAAACGGCAAGGCCGCCGAGCCGAAGCGGACGAGATCAGAGAGAGGGCACTGCGGCTGATGAATACAAACAGCGACTAGATCCTCCCGTCGACGGATGCAGTAGCTCGTGGCACATCGCCTGCACCCGGCTCCGCCGCGCTCCGCCGGGCGGCCGCCGCGCCGCCCGCCCGCCCACTCGCCGCGACGGGAGCCCGATCGTGCCCGAGCACGTGCCCGAGCAGTGGAGCGGCGCGGTGGACATGGACGCCGCCGCGCCGCCGTTCGACCGCAACCCCTCGGCGTGGAGCCAGCGCTGGCCGATCGCCGCGCTGGCCGGCGTCGCCACCCTGATCTCGAGCTACATGGCGCTCTTCCAGTGGGGGCTGGTGCCCTCGGCATGGGACCCGGTGTTCGGCGACGGCACGGAGACGGTGCTCCGCTCCGAGGAGTCGCACCGGATGTACCGCTTCCTCTTCGTGCCCGACGCGGCGTTCGGCGCCTGGGGATACCTCTCCGAGGCGGTGCTCGGGCTGGTCGGCTCGACGCGGCGCTGGCAGCTCCGGCCCTGGCTGGTCCTCCTCTTCGGGCTCGACGTCATCCCGCTCGGTGTGGTCTCGGCGGTGCTGGTGGTGGTGCAGGGGGTGTCGATCGGCTCGTGGTGCTTCCTGTGCCTCGTCACCGCGGCGATCTCGCTGCTCCTGATCGTCTTCGCCTACGACGAGGTGTGGGCGTCGGTGAAGTACCTGCTGCGCGTGTGGCGCCACCATCGCGACTGGCGGCTCCTGCTGCGCACCTTCTGCGGCATCCCGTCCGAGGAGGCGCACCGGTTGGCGACGGTGCGGGAGTAGCGTCGTGTGGGCCCGCGGGATCGAGGTGATGCTCGGGCTGTGGCTGGTGGTGAGCCCGTTCGTGTTCGGCCACTTCGCGGAGCCGGGGCTGGGCCGGCTGGTCGCCTCCGACCTCGCCGCCGGCTCGCTCGTCGTGCTCCTCGCCGTCGTCTCCTTCTGGCGGCGCGCCGGCCGCGCCCACCTCGCGGAGCTCGCCGTCGCCGGCTGGCTCGTCGCCTTCGGCCGCTTCGCCTTCGACTTCCCACCGCCGCCCGGGGCGCAGAACGAGCTCCTCGTCGGCCTGGTGCTCGTCCTCTTCGCGATCGTCCCCAACCGGGCCGCCGACCCGCCGGCCCGCTGGCGGGCGTTCTACGAGGAGCGCGCCCGGCGCGGGTAAGATCCGCCGCATGATCGAGATCGACCTCTCCGGCAAGCGCGGTCTGGTGATGGGCGTGGCGAACTCGCGGAGCCTCGGCTGGGCGATCGCCGAGCGGCTCGCCGCGGCGGGCGCCGAGCTGGCCTACAGCTACCAGGGCGAGCGGCTGGCCGGCGAGCTCGATAAGCTGACCGCCGAGCAGCCCGGCCGCCGCCTCTACCAGTGCGACGTCACCGACGAGGCGAGCCTCGGGGCGATGTTCGACGACCTGGCGTCGGCGTGGGGACGGCTCGACTACGTCGTCCACGCCATCGCCTTCGCGCCACGCCCGGCGATGGACGGCCGCTACATCGAGACCACCCGCGACGACTGGCGCACCGCGCTCGAGGTCTCCGCCTACTCGCTGGTCGCCGTCGCCCGCGCCGCCGAGCCGCTCCTCGCCGAGGGCGGCGGCCTCGTCACCCTCACCTACTACGCGGCGGAGAAGGTGGTCCCCAAGTACAACGTGATGGGGATCGCGAAGAGCGCGCTCGAGGCCTCGGTGCGCTACCTCGCCTACGAGCTGGGGCCGAAGGGGGTGCGGGTCAACGCGGTGTCGGCCGGCCCGGTGCGCACGGTGGCGGCGCGCTCGATCCCCGGCTTCCTCAAGATGTACAACCGCGTCGCCGAGATGTCGCCGATGAAGCGCAACGTCACCCACCGCGAGGTCGGCGACCTCGGCCTCTTCCTCCTCTCGCCGCTGGCCGGCGGCATCACCGGCGAGACGGTCTACGTCGACGCCGGCTTCCACGTGATGGGGATGGAGCTCGAGCGGGAGGGGTAGGCGTCGCCTCGGCGGTCGGGAACGACCCTTGCAGCCTGGCGCCCGCGACACGGCATCGCGGAGGGAACCATGCAATCCAGCCAGAACTTCACCATCTATCTCGTCGGCTTCATCATCCTGGTCGCCGGCCTCGCCTACGGCGCCCACCTCGCCGGCGTCCCGCCCCACTGGATCATCGTCGGCGTCATCTGCCTGGTCGGCATCGGCATCCTCTCGGCGGTCAAGAAGACGCAGAGCCCGGCCGTGCCCCGCGACGACCAGACCCCCCGCCAGCCGCCGCCGCGGTAGACGGCCGGTGCGCACCACCCGCATCCCGCGCCAGGTCGCGGCGGAGCCGCCGCAGCGGCCAGCGGGCGAAGGCCCACAGCGCGAGGACGGAGACGAGAGTCGCGAGGCTCTCGGCCAGGGGATCGACGTTCATCGCAGCTCTCCAGGTGGTGGATTGGTGTTCCGCCGGTCGTCGGGCCGGCGCCGCGCCTCCTCGACCTCGCGCCGGGCTCGCTCGCGCAGGTTGCGCTGGAGATAGCCGAAGCCGATGCCCGACGCCCCGAAGAGCCAGGCCAACGCCTCGTTGAGGTGGATGGTGGCGAGGAAACGGAACGCGATCTCCGCCGCCGTCGTCTCGCCGGCGAGGGCGGCGACCGCCCGGCTGAAGAAGTAGGCGACGCCGAGGACGCCGGC
>DATABP010000602.1:0-1722 GCA_036259515.1 Thermoanaerobaculia bacterium
GTGCACCCAGAGGGTGCACAACTACCGGCGGGTAGCTAGACGGGGAAGCCTGCCTCGACGGTCTCGAGCGGCCAGTCGGCGCCGGCCTCGCGCAGTTCCTCGATCGAGTATTTGCCCGTCGCCACCCCCACCACGTCGATCCCGGCGCCGTGCCCGGCGCGGACGTCGCGTGGCGTGTCGCCGACAGCGATGCAGGCGGCGGGGGCGAGCGTGCCGCCCGAGACCAGCTCGGCGCGGCGCAGCGCGGCTTCGGTGACCTCGGTGCGGTCCGATGAATCGGAGCCGTAGCCGCCGCAGCTGAAGAAGCGATTGAGGCCGGCGCGGGAGAGCTTGATGTGGGCGGCCGCCTCGACGTTGCCGGTGACCAGGCCCAGCAGCAGGCCGGCGTCGATCAGGCGGTCGAGCAGCGCCTCGATCCCAGGCATGAGGCGGTAGCCGTCCGACTCGCGGACGGTGTCCGGGAGGTGCTTGAGGTAGGCGCCGATCGCCCTGGCCCGCTCTTCGGCGCTGCCCTCGCGCCCCACCGCCTCGCGGAAGACGATCGCGGCGATCTCCGGGTCGGTCATCCCAGCGTCGGTTCGTTCGGCGACGTTGGCCTCGACGTCGTAGAGCTCGGCGAAGGCGCGCTGCCAAGCAGCGCCGCCCGCCCCGCCGGTCACCAGGATCGTGCTGTCGATGTCGAACAGCACGGCGCGGATCTCGCGGCGCTCACTCACCGACGAGGTCCTTCTGGCTCAGCCAGTAGAGGAGTCCGAGCGCCGGCAGGACGACGACCGTCGCCACTCCGAAGACGACGAGCAGGGAGGTGAGGGTCGGGTCGGGCGCCGCCGACTCGCCGATCGTCAGCGAGGTCGGCAGCAGGTAGGGGAACTGGGCGACGCCCCAGCCCCAGACGACGGCGATCACGGCGCCGGCAGCCAGCGGCCGCAGCCCGCGTCGCCCTCCGCCCGCCAGCCGAACCAGCACCGCCAGGCCGCAGAGCGCCGAGGCGGCGACGAGCGGCAGGCCCTCGGCGACGAGACGGTCGTAGAGGTAGGGCGCCTCCTCCTGGAGCACGAAGCCAGCCGCCACCGCGAGCAGGCCGGCGACGATGCCGGCGAGCAGGGCGCGGTGCTCGAAGTAGTCCTCCAGCTCCTCATCGCCGGCCCGGCGGGCGTCGCCGATCAGGAAGACCGCGGCCAGGTAGGCGCCGGTGGCGACGAAGAGCGCCCCGATCGTCAGCGGCAGCGGGTCGAGCCAGCTCGCGAAGGGGTCGCCGCCGCCCTCGGCGGGCACGTTGCCCGCTGCGACCGCCCCGACCACCGTGCCCATGAAGAACGGCGTCAGCACCGATGAGAGCGCGAAAACGGCGCCCATCGCCCGGCGCTGCTCGAGCCGCCGGATCGAGCTGCGGAAGGCGAAGCCGGCGCCCCGCAGCACGATGCCCAGCAGCGCCAGCGCCAGCGGCACGTAGAGGGTCGAGGTGAGCGCCCCGAAGGCCTCCGGGAAGGCGGTCCAGAGGACGACGATGATGAAGATCAACCAGACGTGATTGGCCTCCCAGACCGGCGTCAGCGAGCGTTGGATCAGTGCCCTGGGACGCTCGCCGCGCTGGGCCCCGCCGGCGACCAGATCCCAGGCGCCGCCGCCGAAGTCGGCCCCGCCGAAGAGCGTGTAGAGGGTGGCACCGATCCAGAGGACCGTCGCCGCGGCGTCAGCCTTGCTCATGAGGCCTCCCGGGGC
>DATABP010000603.1:0-1582 GCA_036259515.1 Thermoanaerobaculia bacterium
CGCCCCGCCCCGCGGCCCCTCTCCACCGCCCCCCGCCGGGTAGACTCCCCGCCGGTGATCCGCTTCTTCAACGTCGGCAAGCTCTACCCCGGCGGGCAGACCGCGCTGGCCGACGTCAGCTTCCACGTCGAGCGCGGCGAGTTCGTGTTCCTCACCGGGCCGTCGGGGGCCGGCAAGACGACGCTGCTCAAGCTGATCTTCCGCGAAGAGGTGCCGAGCGAGGGGCAGATCGTGGTCAACGGGCGAAACGTCGCCTCGCTGCCGCGGCGCAAGGTGCCCTACCTGCGGCGCACGCTGGGGATCGTCTTCCAGGACTTCCGGCTCATCCCGCGGAAGACCGTGTTCGAGAACGTCAGCTACCTGCCGCGCCTCCTCGGCGTCGACCGGCGCGGGCAGAAGCGGCTCGCCTACCAGGCGCTGCGGCGGGTGGGGCTGGCGCACCGGATGAACGCGTTCCCGGCCGAGCTGTCGGGCGGCGAGCAGCAGCGGGTGGCGATCGCCCGCGCGCTGATCGCCGAGCCCGAGCTCCTGATCGCCGACGAGCCGACCGGCAACCTCGATCCCGACCTGTCGGCCGAGATCCTGCGCCTCCTCCTGACCATCAACCGGCGCGGCACCACCGTGCTCCTCGCCACCCACGACCGCGAGACGATCCAGCGCATCGGCCGCCGCGTGCTGGGGCTCGAGGCCGGGCGGCTGGTGCGCGACGAGGTGCTCGAGCCGGCCGAGTCGGCGCCGCCGCCGCGCCTCGACGACCTCGACGAGGCGGAGGCGGAGACCGACGAAGGCGCCGACGACGCGCCGCTCGCGGCGCCCGCCGAGCCCTCCCCCGCCCCCGACGAGGCGCCGCCGTGACCCTGCTCCAGGCGCTCGCCTACTTCTTTCGCGAGGCGCTGGTCAGCCTGGGGCGGAGCTGGAAGGTCAGCGTCCTGGCGGTGGCGACGATCGCGGTCAGCCTGACCGTCGGCGGCGGCGTGCTGCTCGCCGCCTCCGGGCTGGCCGAGCGCGTCGACGCCTGGCGGCAGGAGGCGCGGGTGGTCGTCTACCTCGACGGCGAGGCCGAGGCGGTCTCCCGCGACGACCTCCTCGCCCGCCTCGGCGCCACGCCGTGGGCACGCCGGGTGGAGGTGGTCGGCGCCGCCGAGGCGGCCGACCGCTTCCGCCGCGCCTTCCCCAGCCTCGCCGACCTGGTCGCCGACGGCGCCAACACGCTCCCCGAATCGGTCGAGCTGGTGCCGGCGCCCGAGACGCCGGCGGAGGAGGTCGAGGCGTGGGCGGCGGAGCTGGCGGCGCACCCGGCGGTCGAGGCGGTCGAGGACGACCGCGCCTGGCTCGCCGAGCTCGACGCCGCGGTGTCGGTGGCGCGCGGCGCCGGGCTGCTCCTCGGCGGCGTGCTCCTCGCCGCGGCGGTGTTCACCATCGCCAGCGTGGTGCGGCTGACCGCCTTCCTCTACCAGGACGAGATCGCCGTGATGCGGCTGGTGGGCGCGACCGAGTTCTACATCCGCGGGCCGTTCTACGCCGAGGGGCTGCTCCAGGGCTTCCTCGGCGGCGCGCTGGCGGCGGCGGCGCTGGCCGGCGG
>DATABP010000604.1:0-6555 GCA_036259515.1 Thermoanaerobaculia bacterium
GTCGCCGACGGCGTCAACGGCCTGGTCGCCGAGCCGTCGCCGCGTGCCGTCGCCGCCGCCCTCGACCGCCTGGCCGGCGATCCCGCGCTCGCCCGCCGGCTCGGCCAGGCGGTCGAGGGCGGCGGCGACGGCACGCGGCGACGGCTCGGCGACCAGGCCGTTGACGCCGTCGGCGACGAACTCGAGGGCGCCGCCGGCGTCGGCGGTGGTGACCACCGGCTTGCCGGCCCGCATCGCCTCGACGGTGACGTAGCCGTAGTCCTCGTCGAAGGGAGCGAAGTAGACAGCGCGGCAGCGGCGGTAGAGGCGGGCCACCTCGGCGTCGGCCGCCCAGCCGGCGAAGCGCACGCGGTCCGCCACCCCGCGCTCGGCGGCGAGGCGGGCGAGCGCCGCGGCCTCCGGGCCGGTCCCGGCGACGACGGCCGTCCAGCCGCCGCCGCTCTTCGCCAGCGCCTCGATCAGGAGGTCGAAACGCTTCGGCCGGACGAGGCGCCCGGCGGTGAAGACGTACGGCGCCGCCTCGACCGCGTCGTCCGCCGCCTCCTCCGCCGCCGCCCCCGCCAGCAGCTCCGCCAGCGGCGACGGAGGGTAGAGCGCCTCGGCCGTCAGCCCGTTGTGCCGCTCGAGCCGCGCCGCGACGTTCTTGGAGATCGCGAACAGGCGCCGCGCCTCCCCGAGCCCTCGCCGGTCCATCCGCCGCACCATCTCCGCCGCCCGCCGGTCGCGCGGGGAGTCGTCGAAGTCGGAGTAGCGGCTGCCGGCGAGGTCGTAGACCTGGCGGAGCTGGTGGATCAGCCACACCACCTTGTTCGGGTGGCGCACCAGATAGGAGGGGAAGCGGGTGGCGATCACCAGGTCGATCGGCCGGCCCTCGACGGCGGCGAGGTCGAGCATCCGCCAGGCCATCGCGCTCCGCACGAGCTGCTCGCGCGACGACAGCGAGAACGGCAGCGCCACCCGGTCGACCTCGAAGCCGCGCTCGGCGAGCGCCGCCCCGAGCGCCGCGACGAGCGACTCGGCGCCGCCCCGGGCGAACGGGATCTGGCTGTTGACGAGGAGGACGCGGGCGGACATGCCGGCCGCAGCCTATCGCTTCGCTCCGTGGCGCCGGCAGGGTCGGCGGTCTTCCGGGGACGCCCCCGGGACGCATCCCCACATGTCCCGGCGGCGCCCCCTGAAGGCCGCCTCAATGCTAGCTTCAGGAGGAATGCCCGAGCCGACGAACGTCGCCTTCTTCCCCACCGCGGAGGACTTCCGCCGCTGGCTGGAGGAGCACCACGCGACGGCGAAGGATCTGTGGGTCGGCTACCACAAGAAGGGCAGCGGCCCACCGAGCGTCACCTACCCGCAGTCGGTCGACGAGGCGCTCGCCTTCGGCTGGATCGACGGGGTGCGGAAGAGCCTCGGCCCGACCACCTACGCCAACCGCTTCACGCCGCGGAAGCCCGGCAGCACCTGGAGCGCCGTCAACGTGCGGCGGGTGGGCGAGCTGACCGCCGAAGGACGCATGCACCCGGCCGGTCTCGCCGCCTTCGCCGCCCGCGACCCGGCGAAGACCGAGCTCTACTCCTACGAGCGGGAGACGGCCGCGCTCGATCCGGAGGCGGAGCGCCGCTTCCGTGACGATCCGGCCGCTTGGGAGCACTTCCAGGCGCAGCCGCCGAGCTACCGGCGGACGATCACCTGGTGGGTGGTCAGCGCCAAGAAGGAGGAGACCCGGCGCCGGCGGCTCGACAAGCTGATCGCCGCGTCGGCGGCGGGGCGGCGGTTGCTGTAGGCGGGCGTTTCCGAGCGCGACGGCTAGCGCGCTTCGCCGCCGCGCCCCGTCTCGAGCGCCTCGACCCGCGCCTCCAGCTCCTCCACCCGGCGGGCCAGCCGGGCGGCGGCCTCGGCGTCGCGGGCGCGCTCGCGGGCGAGCTGGTCGAGGAGCCGCGAGGCGGCCTGGTTGAAGGCGTTCTGCTGCCCGAGCACCGGCCGCGCCCACCACTTGACGAAGAGGTGGAACCCCGCCCTGCGCAGGAACACGAGGAGCCGCCCGACCACCGGCCGCGGCGACTCGGCGAGCGGCTCGCGCACCAGCTCGCGCTCGCGCAGCTCGGCGAGCGCCAGGCCCGCCTCGTCGCCGGCGCCGCGCGTCGCCGCCAGCACCGCCTGGCGCTGCCTGACGCCGGCGCGCACCCGCTCGAGGGCGGCCGCCACCCGCTCGCGGTCGAGGTCGGCCGACCGCTCGCTCACGGCGGGCCGCCGGTGAAGCTGAGGAAGGTCGAGAGGTAGCGGTGGTCCTCGCTCCCCTCGTCGCGCCGCGCCGGCATCCAGCCGCTGGTGGTGGCGACGTCGAGCCGGTAGAAGTACTCGCGGTCGGCGCGCGGGAGGAAGCCGAGGTTCCGCGCCGCCGGCTCGACGGCGATCTCCACCGGCACGCCGTCCCGCCGCGCCGCCGGATCGGTGAAGGTCACCTCCCGCCGCTCGCCGGCGCTCTCCACGGTCAGCACGTTGTCGGGGAGCGGCGACCAGGCGGTGAAGAACACCGTCTCGAGCGGGATCGGCGACACCACCCACACCTCCGACTCGCTCGCTCCCCGCACCCAGACGCCATTCGGGTGGCGCTCCTGGGCGAAGAAGTTCTGCTTCGGCAGCACCCAGGTGCCCTGGCCGTAGTTGACGAGGGCGTAGCCGGGGACGCGACCGCCGGAGAGGAGCGTCAGCTCGAGCGGCAGCGCCTGGAAGGGCGCGCTCCGCACGTGCGTCTGGAGGGTGAACTCCGGGGCGATCTGCTGCACCGGCACGGCGACCGCCGAGGCCGTCCACAGCCCGGCGGCGAGGAAGGGCAGCGCGAGGAGCTTCTTGGCGTCGAGCCGCCGCGGAAGGAAGAGCGCCAGCGGATAGATCCCCGCGAAGTAGCGGTTGCCGATGAAGCCGGCGCCGCCGTGGTAGTTCCACGGCCGCCAGAGGAGGAAGAAGACGACGTAGGCGGCGATGGCGACGAGCGTCAGGTGCCCGAGCCGCCCGCGCGGGCCGATCAGATACAGGGCGAGCGCGAAGAGCGCGAACGGGAAGTACGGCAGGAGGCCGGTGTGGCGGCCGACCAGGAAGTAGCCGAGGTCGTAGAGGAACGTCCGCCACGTCGCCTCCGGGCCGAGGCCGGACCACGAGCCGTAGCTCGTGCCGCGGTAGGTGGCCCAGAAGTCGGCGTCGGCCTCGAACGGGTAGTTGGTCTCGAACGAGCTGCGCTGGACGCCGCGGTAGGGGCTGACGGCGCCGGTCAGCTTCACCTGGAGGCCGACGAGGAGCGCCACGCCGAGGAGGCCCGCGGCGACGACGGTGGCGAGCCCCTTCCAGCGCCGCGACCACACCAGGTCGACGCCCACCGGCAGCGCGAGGAGCGCCAGCGGCTCCTTGGAGAAGAAGGCGGCGGCGTAGAGGAGCCCGGCGGCGGCCAGCCCGCCGTACTCCCACCTCCCCCACCGCGGCCGGTGGCGGACCGCCGCCCAGATCGCCAGCGGGAAGAAGACGCAGGCCATGTCGAAGACTTCCGGGTGGATCCAGAAGACGTAGACGAAGGCCGCCGAGGCGAAGAAGAAGCCGGCGAGGAAGAGCCCGGCGTGGCCGCTGCCGGCGAGCGGACCGGCGATCGGGCCGGCACTGGGCGGGGCGGCCTCGCCGTCCCCGGCCGACGCCTGCCGGTGGTAGAGCCACCAGGCGGCGAGGAACATCGCCAGGTAGAGCGCCATGTTGAAGACGAGGAAGCCCTGCACGCCGAAGACGAGGTAGAAGGGCAGCGCCGCCAGCGAGTAGACGTAGGGCTTGCCGAAGTGGGTCGTCTCGCCGCCGTCGGTGGTGAACAGGATGATGCCGTGCGGGCCCTGGTCCCAGATGCGGTAGGCGCGGTCGAGGTCGCGGTGGTCGAAGGTGAGGTCGCGGTCGTGCCACAGGCTGGGCGCCATCAGGGCGTAGGCGGCTTCGTCGGCGACCGGGCCGGGGGGGAAGTGGACCTTGTAGAGGGTGGCGGCGAGGCCGAGGAGGACGAGGGCGAGGCAGGCGAAGTGGACGGTGCGGTGGCGCATCGGGGCGGCGGGCGGGCGAGAGAGGCGGTGGGAAACGGCGGGGACTCTAACAGGCGGGGGGAGTGCCGAGGGCCCGCGGGAGCGGGGTGGCCTCGAAGGTTGCTTCGCGTGCTTCTCGGGCGGCGCCGCAGAGGCAAGGTCGATCGAGGACTCGCCTCCTTTTGTCGAGCCTTTCGCCAGGAGGGCTCAAATCGCCGAGCAGGTCGAAATCGGCTTCGCGAGAGCCGCCGGTAAGATCGCCGCTCGCCATGGACGAGCCGACGAAGCCGCGGTTGCGGGAGCATCGCCTTCTGCGGCCGCTGGTGCCGGTGCTGCGGCCGGTGGTGCGGCCGGCGCGGCGCGTCCTCGGGGTGGCGCGGGGCCGGTGGTGGCGGCTCTCGCCGGCGGCGATCGGGCGGACGATCGGTTGGGCGGCCGGGGTGGTGGGGGCGATCCGGCGGCGGCGGCGGGACCGGCGGCTGCGGGTGGCGGTGGACGTGCTGGCGCTGTGGGAGCCGCGGACCGGGGTGGGGTGGACGCTGCACCAGCTCCTGGCCGAGCTCGGCGGGCGCGAGGACCTGTCGCTCCGGCTCTACGGGCTTTCGCTGGTGCGGGCGCCGGGGATCCCCGAGCCGCCGCAGGCGCTGCCGGAGGGGCCGGCGCTCGAGCGGGTGGTCTACGAGGTGCCGGACGACCTGGTGGTCGGGCAGCGGTGGCTGGTGCCGTGGCTGCGGCGGATGGAGCCGCTGCTGATCCGTGCCGACCGCAACCAGGTGACCTGGGCCCCGAACTACATCCTGCCGCCGCCGTTCCGGCGCGCCGAACTGCCGCTGGTCGCCACCGTCCACGACCTCGCCTTCCGTCGCGTGCCGTGGGCGGTGCGGCCGGACACCCTGGTCGCCATGCGCGAGGTGCTCGAGCGGACGCTCCACGAGGCGACGCGGATCGTCACCCCCACCGCCGCGGTGCGCGACGAGCTGGTGGCGAGCGGCGACGCTTCCGCGGCGCGGGTGCGGCCGATCCACCACGGGCTCGGGCTGGTGGCGGCGAGGGGCGAGGCGGAGGGGGTGGAGGACGCCGCGCCGCCCGCCGGCACGCCGGCCGTCTTCACGCTCCACGTCGGCACCGTCGAGCCACGCAAGAACCTGCCGACGCTGCTCGCCGCCCACCGTCTGCTGCTCGCCGCCGGGGCCGCGCCGCCCCCGCTGGTGCTCGCCGGCCACCTCGGCTGGAAGTCCGAGGAGCTGGCGCGCGAGATCGCCGCCGCCCAACGCGCCGGATGGCTGGTCCACTTCGGCTACGTCCAGACCCGCGAGCTCCTCGCCCTCTACCGCGACGCGACGGTCGTCGCGCTCCCTTCCTGGTACGAGGGCTTCGGGCTGCCGGTGGTCGAGGCGATGTGGTCGGGCGCGCCGGCGCTCCTGTCGGACATCCCGGTCTTCCACGAGGTGGCCGGCGACGCAGCGCTCTACGCGCCGCCCGGCGACGCCGCCGCCTGGGCCGCCGCCCTCGCCCGCCTCCACGGCGACCCGGCGCTGCGCGAAGAGCTCGCCGCCCGCGGCCGCGAGCGGGCGCGGCGGTTCACCTGGGAGCGCGCCGCCGAGGGGATGGCCGCCGTGTTCGCCGAAGCGGCGGAAGGCGGCTGATCCGCGCTGGCCCGGCGGGCTCCGCCGTTCTCCCCTGCTAGACTCCCGACGCCCCATGCCCGTCCCCGACCGTCCCCGAGCTCCCCTGCCGCCAGCGGCGCCCGAGCGATGAAGCGCGTCCTGGTCACCGGCGCCGCCGGGCAGATCGGCTCCGAGCTGGTGCCCGCCCTGCGCCGGGTCTACGGCGACGCCGCGGTGATGGCGAGCGACCTCCGGCCGCCTAGCCCCGAGGACGCCGCGGCCGGCCCGACCGCGGTGGTCGACTGCCTCGACGCCGCCGCCGTCGCCGAGGCCGCCGCCCGCCACGGCGCCGACGCCGTCTTCCACCTCGCGGCGCTCCTCTCCGCCACCGCCGAGCGCGATCCGATGCGCGCCTGGCGGATCAACATGGAGACGCTGGTCAACGTGCTCGAGGTGGCGCGCGAGCGAGAGATGGCGGTGTTCGTGCCCAGCTCGGTCGCCGCCTTCGGCCCCTCGACGCCGCCGGACCCGGCGCCGCAGGACACGCTCCAGCGGCCGACCTCGATCTACGGGGTGACCAAGGTGGCCGGCGAGCTCCTCTGCGACTATTACGCGCTGCGCTGGGCGGTCGACGTGCGCGGCGTCCGCTACCCGGGGCTGATCTCCCACAGCGCGCCGCCGGGCGGCGGCACCACCGACTGGGCGGTGGCGATCTTCCACCACGCGGTGCGCGACGGCCGCTACGCCTCCTTCGTCGCCGCCGACACCCAGCTCGACATGATGTACATGCCCGACGCGGTGCGCGCGGCGATCGAGCTGATGGAGGCCGACCCCGGCCGTCTCGCCCACCGGAACGCCTACAACGTCACCGCCATGCAGCTCACCCCGGCACGGCTCGCCGGCGA
>DATABP010000605.1:0-1807 GCA_036259515.1 Thermoanaerobaculia bacterium
GCGCGGCCGCCACGCGCGGCGCCAGCGCCCGCGGCGTCGGCGCCTCGAACAGCGCGCGGAGCGGCAGCTCGACGCCGGCCAGCGCGCGCAGGCGCGAGACCGCCCGGGTGGCGAGCAGCGAGTGGCCGCCGAGGGCGAAGAAGTCGTCGCCGCCCGCCGGCGTGTCCGGCGCGCCCGGCAGCAGCTCGGCGAACACCGCGGCGACGGCGTCCTCGATCGGATCGCCCGTGGCGACCGTCCGGGCGCCGGCGACGCCGTCGCCCGCCGCCGGCGCCGGCAGGGCGCGGCGGTCGAGCTTGCCGTTCGGCGTCCGCGGCAGCGCCGGCAGGAGGACGAAGGCCGCCGGCACCATGTACTCGGGCAGCCGGGCGAGGAGGTGCTCGCGCAACGCCCGCGGCGCCGGCGGCTCGGCGCCGGATCGGGCCGTCAGCCAGGCGACGAGCAGCGCGCCCGCCGCCGGGTCCTCGCGCAGCCCGACCACCGCCTCCCCCACCGCCGGATGGCGCTCGAGCGCCGCCTCGATCTCCGCCGGCTCCACCCGGAAGCCGCGCACCTTGAGCTGGAGGTCGGCGCGACCGGCGAACACCACCTCGCCGTCGGGCCGGTAGCGGCCGAGGTCGCCGGTGCGGTAGACGCGGTCCGCCGGGTCGGCCGGCGCGGCGAAGGGGTTGGCGAGGAAGCGGGCGGCCGTCGCCGCCGGGTCGTCGAGGTAGCCGAGCGCCACGTGCGGGCTGCGCACCCACACCTCGCCGAGCTCGCCCACCCCCGCCGGCCGCCCCGCCGGGTTGACGACGAGGAGCTGGACGTCCGGGATGCCGCGGCCGAGCGGCAGCACCTCGGCGGCCTCGGACGCGCCGCCGCCCGCTTCGCAGAGGTGCCAGCCGACCGCCCGCTGGGTCTCCGTCGAGCCGTAGTAGTTGACCACCCGCGCCCCGGGCGCCACCGCCGCCAGCCGGTCGACGTGGCCGCGGGTCAGCGCCTCGCCGACGAGGAAGACCCAGCGCAGCTCCCCCGCGACCAGCTCCGCCGGCACCCCGCCCGGCCGCGCCGCCGGCTCGGCGACCACCTGCCCCATCGCCGGCGTCAGGTGGGCCACCGTCACCCGCTGCCGCCGCAGCCAGCCGGCGAGGTAGCCCGGCTCGCCGATCCGCTCCCCCTCCGGCACCACGATCGCGCCGCCGGTCTGGAGCGGGGTGAAGAGGTCGCGGTGGAGCGGGTCGTGGGCGAGGCCGGAGAGCAGGCTGAAGCGGTCGTCCGCACCGAAGCCGAAGGCGTCCACCTGCCAGGGCACGAAGTGGGTCAGCGACCCGTGGCGGCCGAGGATGCCCTTCGGCCGCCCGGTCGAGCCGGAGGTGAAGGCGAGGTAGGCGAGGTCGTCCGGACCGAGAGCGAGCGGCGCGGCCTCCGGCGCGGTGGCGAGCGGGTGGTCGGCCGGGAGCGCCGACAGCTCGGCGAGCGGCGGCAGCCCGACCTCCACCCGGCAGCCGGCGGTGGCCAGCGCGGCGGCGACCTCCTCCGGCACCGGCCGGGCGGCGGCGAGGCGGAGGAATCCGCGCGGCTTGGCCAGCGCCACCAGCTCGGCGAGCCGCGCCGCCGGGTACGCCGGATCGAGCATGACGAAGGCGGCGCCGGCGGCCAGCGTGCCGAGCGCCGCCGGCACCAGCGAGCCGCCGCGGTGCGCCCAGATCGCCACCCGGTCGCCGCGCCCGACGCCCGCGGCGGCGAGGAGGCCGGCGATCCGCCCGCTCCACCGCGCCAGCTCGGCGTAGGTCAAGGCCCCGTCCGGCGCCGTCACCGCCGGCGCCTC
>DATABP010000606.1:0-1536 GCA_036259515.1 Thermoanaerobaculia bacterium
GTGACGACGATCGCCGACGGCCTCAAGGCGCCGCTCGCCGAGCGCACCTTCCGGGCGCTCGCGGAGCACCTGGCGGAGATTGTCACCGTTCCCGAGGCGGCGATCGTCGACGCCATGCGCTGGGTGTGGGAGCGGATGAAGGTGGTGGTCGAGCCCTCGGCGGCGGTGCCGGTGGCGGCGCTGCTGTCGACCGACCTCGGCGCGCGGCTGGCCGCGGGAGCGGGCGAGGCGGGCGGCGACGGCGGGCCGCGCATCGGGGTGATCCTCTCCGGCGGCAACGTCGACCTCGACCGCCTGCCGTGGGACGGCGCGGCGCGATGAGCCGGCCCCGCGGCGCCCGCTTCAGCACCGGCTTCCTGCTCGCCCTGGTGCTCGCCACCGCGGTGCTCTTCTTCTGGATGGCGCGGATCTTCTTCGTGCCGGTGCTCCTCGCCGCCGTCTTCACCACCCTCTTCTACCCGCTCTACCGCCGGCTGCTCCACGCCTCGCGCGGGCGGCCGCAGGTGGCGTCGTTCCTCACCTGCCTGATCCTGCTCCTGGTGCTGATGCTGCCGGCGGCGTGGGTGGTCGACCGCGTCACCCGCGAGGCGATCGACCTCTTCACCCACCTCGACGAGCGGCTGGCGACGCTGTCGGTCGAGGCGCGCGAGTGGCTGGAGCGGGCGAGCCGGATGACCGGCATCCCCGAGCTCTCGGCCGAGGAGATCGACTGGGCGGCGGCGGTCTCCGACGCGGCGCGCGGGGTGGGCGGCCTGGTCGCCGACGTCGTCCGCCGCACCTCGCGCGGCACGCTCCAGGTGTTCCTCACCGTCTTCGTCACCCTGTTCACGATGTTCTACTTCTTCCTCGACGGGCCGCGCATCGTGCAGCGGGTGCGCTACCTCGTGCCGCTCGACGCGCGCTACGAGGACGCGATCATCGCCCGCTTCGTGTCGGTGTCGCGGGCGTCGGTCAAGGGCACGCTGATCATCGCCCTGGTGCAGGGGGTGATCGGCGGCTTGACGCTGTGGGCCTTCGGGGTGGGCGGCGCGGTGCTGTGGGGCGTGGTGATGGTGGTGCTGTCGGTGATCCCGGTGGTCGGCGCCTGGATGGTGATGTACCCGGCCGCCTTCGTCCAGCTCCTGCTCGGCGACTTCTGGTCGGCGATCGGCATCGTGCTGGTCACCGTGGTGGTGATCATCAACGTCGACAACGTGCTGCGCCCGCGGCTGGTCGGCCAGGGCGCCGGCCTCCACGACCTGCTGATCTTCTTCTCCACCCTGGGCGGCTTCGTCACCTTCGGCGGCATGGGCTTCATCGTCGGCCCGGTGATCGCCGCCTTCTTCGTCGCCGTCCTCGACGCCTACGCGCACGAGTTCCAGCCGCAGCTCGGTCCGGTGATCCCGATCGACGAGCCGGCGGCGCCGGAGGTGGCGGTGAGGGACGCGCCGGAGCGCGGCGGCGGGGCGGCGGTCGAGCCGGAAGCGGCGGCCGAGCCGGCGGCGCCGCCGGGGGCGGCGGTCGAGGGCACCGAAGCGCGGCCGCCGCTGCGCTGAG
>DATABP010000607.1:0-3181 GCA_036259515.1 Thermoanaerobaculia bacterium
CGCGTGGCGCCGGCGGGGGAGGTGGACGCGGCGGCGGCGGTGGTGGCGGAGGCGGTGCTGGCGCAGTCGGCGGCGGTGACGCCGCTGGTCAAGCGGGCGCTCCGGGCGGGGGAGGACGAGGACGGCTTCGCGCGGGCGCTGGCGGAGTGCGAACGGCTGTACTTCGGGGATCTGGTGCGGACGGAGGACATGGAGGAGGGGGTGGCGGCGTTCCTGGAGCGGCGGGACGCGAGGTGGCGGCATCGGTGAGGGCGGGGCTGCCGAGGGGGCCGAGAGCCCCGCCCCCGCTGCGTTTGTGCCCACACCACGATGGTGAGAAGAACCCCGACCCCTACCGCGCCGCCGCCTCCGGCCACACCGGCAGCCTCCCCTCCACCTCCCGCAACCCCGCCGCCGCACGGTCCTTCTCCGACAGCAGCGGCTCCTCCACCGGCCACTCGACCCCGATCTCCGCGTCGTTCCAGGCGATCGCCAGCTCGTCGGCGCGGTCGTAGAGGGCGGTGCACTTGTACTCGACCTCGGCGATCTCCGAAAGGACGCAGAAGCCGTGGGCGAAGCCGGGGGGGATCCAGAGCTGCTTGAAGTTGTCGTCCGAGAGCGTCTCGCCGAACCAGCGCCCGAAGGTCGGCGAGCCGCGGCGGATGTCGACGGCGACGTCGAAGATCTCGCCGCGGAGCGCGCGCACCAGCTTGCCCTGCGGGCGGCGGAGCTGGGCGTGGAGGCCGCGCAGGGTGCGGGCGACCGAGCGGGAGTGGTTGTCCTGCACGAAGTCGGCGTCGAGGCCGCCCTGGCGGTACTTCTCGCGGTGGTAGGTCTCGAGGAAGAAGCCGCGGTCGTCACGGTGGACGTCGGGCTCGACGACGAGGACGCCGGGGAGCGGGGTCTCGACGAACCTCATCGCGCGGCCAGCCCCAGCCGCTCGCGGCGGTAGCGGCCGCTCTCGACCTCCTCGCACCAGTCGCGGTGGTCGAGGTACCAGCGGACGGTGGCGGCGAGGCCGGAGGCGAAGTCGTGCGCCGGCGCCCAGCCGAGCTCGCGGCGGGCCAGGGCGTCGTCGATCGCGTAGCGGCGGTCGTGGCCGGGGCGGTCGGCGACGAAGGTCTCGAGATCGCGGTAGGAGGCGACGCCGGCGGCGGCGAGCGCCGGGTTCGCGCGCGCCGGCAGCTCCGCCTCGAGCGCGTCGCAGATCGCCTCGACCACCTGGAGGTTGGTGCGCTCCGACGAGCCGCCCAGGTTGTACTTGCCGCCCGGTCGGCCGCGCTCGAGCGCCGCCAGCACGCCGCGGCAGTGGTCCTCGACGTAGATCCAGTCGCGCACGTTGCCGCCGTCGCCGTAGATCGGCAGCGGCTTGCCCTCGATGGCGTTGATCGTCATCAGCGGGATCAGCTTCTCGGGGAACTGGTAGGGGCCGTAGTTGTTCGAGCAGTTGGTGACCAGCGCCGGCAGGCCGTAGGTCTCGTGGTAGGCGCGCACGAAGTGGTCGGCGGCGGCCTTCGAGGCGGCGTAGGGGGAGTTGGGGGCGTAGGGCGTCCGCTCGTTGAAGGCGGGGTCGTCCGCCTCCAGGCTGCCGTAGACCTCGTCGGTCGACACGTGGACGAACCGGAAGCGCTCGCGCTCGGCGGCCGGCAGCTCGCGGTGGTGGCGGCGGGCGGCGTCGAGCAGCTCGAAGGCGCCGCCGACGTTGGTGCGCACGAACTCGCTGGCGTCGTCGATCGAGCGGTCGACGTGGCTCTCGGCGGCGAAGTTGACCACCGCCGCCGGCCGGTGGGCGGCGAACAGGCGGCGAACGTCGTCGCGGTCGGCGATGTCGCCCTGGACGAAGGCGTAGCCCGGGTGGTCGGCGACGTCGGCGAGGTTGGCGAGGTTGCCGGCGTAGGTCAGCTTGTCGAAGACGACGACCCGCGTCCCCGGCCGCTCGGCGAGCGCCAGGCGGACGAAGCTCGAGCCGATGAAGCCGGCGCCGCCGGTGACGATCAGGGTCTCCATGGCGCGGCGGAGTATAGCGGGCGGTCCCGCCGGTCTCTCAGCGCAGCAGGAGCTTCTTGCGCCGGCTCGACACCGCCCGATCGACCCGCAGTCCCTGCGCGGACAGATGGCGCAGGATGCGGCCCTCCTCGCCGGACGGGAGCACCTCCGGGTGGATCTCGAGGAGGAGCTTGTCGATCCCTTCCCAGGCGATCCTCGGAATGATCTCCGCTTCCCCGCCTTCGACGTCCACGACGAGGAAGGTGGGCCGGAACCGCTCCACCTCCTCGGCCGCGTCGAGCCGGGGGACGACGGTGCGGACGGCGGTCGTGGCGGGCTCCAGGATCGACGACGAGGAGTGCTCCTCGCCGAGGTGGAGGACCGCCGAGCCGAGACCGACGCCGACCGCCCCGTGACGCAGATGCGGCTCGACTCCGTTCAGCCGGCAATGCTCGCGGATCAGCGGCAGGAGGCGCGGATTGGCCTCGTAGCTCCACACCCGGTGAGATCCCGCCCGCCGGGCGGCGAGGATGGTCAGGAGGCCGAGCCCGGATCCGAACTCCACCACACGGTCGGTGGCGTCGAGATGGGCCAGCAGTGCGAACACCTCGCCGCGCTCGTAGCGCTCGCTGTAGAGGCTCTGACGGACCCGCGGACCGACGCGGTGGTCGACGATCAGCTCCACGCCGTGGATGGAGATGCGCTCGGGTGAGCTGCGCCGCCGGCGCCAGCAACGTGGCCAACGCGCGACGTCGTGGCCGGCGATGCGGGCGCGATGGAGCACGCGACGCGCCAGCACGCTCGAACGGCGTTCGGAGCACGACCCCATCCGGCGATTGTAGCCGTCGCGGACCCGGCCACGTGCGAGCGGTCGCCGTCGCGGGTCGGGGAGGCTATGATCGCCGCTCCCGCCGCCCCGGGTACCGCCGCCATGACCGTCCTCCAGGCCCTCGTCCTCGCCCTCGTCCAGGGGATCACCGAGTTCCTGCCGATCAGCTCGTCGGCGCACCTGATCCTCACTCCCTACCTCTTCGGCTGGCGCGACCAGGGCCTGGTCTTCGACGTGGCGACCAACACCGGCACGCTGGCGGCGGTGATGCTCTACCTGCGCCGCGACCTCGGCGAGCTGGCGCGGGCGACCTGGGGCGAGCTCCACGGCCGGCCCGGCGGCACGGTCGACGGCGTGCCGGCGCGGCGCATGGTGCTGGCGCTCCTC
>DATABP010000608.1:0-1589 GCA_036259515.1 Thermoanaerobaculia bacterium
CGAGGAGCCGGTGGCCCGGCTCGTCCTCTGGTGCGACCCGCGGCGGGTCGAGGAGCAGGACGTGGCGCTCCTCGACGCGCTCCTGCCGCAGATGGCGACCTCGATCCGCCAGGCGCTCCTCGACCGCGAGGCGCGCGAGGACCGGCTGACCGGCGCCGCCGTCCGCCGGGTGCTCGAGAAGCGCCTCTTCGACGCCTTCCGCCGCGCCGTCGACGAGGGGCTGGCGCTGGCGGTGGTGATGGTCGACGTCGACCGCTTCAAGCCGATCAACGACCGCTGGGGCCACGCCGCCGGCGACCGCGCG
Organism: Thermoanaerobaculia bacterium; assembly: GCA_036259515.1. Classification (GTDB taxonomy): domain Bacteria; phylum Acidobacteriota; class Thermoanaerobaculia; order Multivoradales; family JBCCEF01; genus DATABP01. The sequence continues at coordinate 305 of DATABP010000608.1, forward strand.
CTGGCCGCCGTCGCCGGCGTGCTGGCGCAGCACAAGCGCACCCGCGACCTCCTCGCCCGCTACGGCGGCGAGGAGTTCACCCTGCTGCTCGAGGAGACCGACGGGGCGACCGCGCTGGCGGTGGCCGAGCGGCTGCGGCGGGCGGTCGAGGAGATCGAGCTGGAGCTCGACGGGCCCACCCTGACGCTGACCGTGTCGGCCGGCGTCGCCGCCTTCCCGGAGCTCCACGTCAAGACGCCGTCCGAGCTCCTGCTGCTCGCCGACGGCGCCCTCTACGAGGCGAAGAACCGCGGCCGCAACCGCTGCCTCCTCGACCTCGGCCGCGGCCGCTACCGGGCGCCCGACGGCGCTGTGCTGACCGGCGCCGAGGGGCCCCCGCAGCCGGCGCCGCCGCGGATCTTCGCCTAGGGCCGGCGAGCGGCCGGTAGGATGCGGCGATGGCCGCCGCCTCCGTCCCGCCGCTCGTCCTCGGCATCGAGACCTCCTGCGACGACACCGCCTGCGCGGTGGTCGACGGCGACGGCCGGGTGCTCGCGTCGGTGGTCTCCAGCCAGCTCGCGGCGCACCGGCCGTACGGCGGCGTGGTGCCGGAGATCGCCTCCCGCGAGCACCTGCGCAACTGGCCGCCGGTGTCGGCCGAGGCGCTGGCGAAGGCCGGCGTCGACTGGTCGGACCTCGACGTCGTCGCCGCCACCCGCGGGCCCGGGCTGGTCGGGGCGCTCCTCGTCGGGCTGTCGCTGGGCAAGGCGACCGCCTACGCGCTCGGGCGGCCGTTCCACGCCGTCCACCACCTCGAAGGGCACCTCTACTCGCCGTTCCTGCCGCCGCCCGCCGAGGGGCCCGCCCCCGCCGACGCGGTGCCGGAGCGCTTCACCGGGCTGGTGATCTCCGGCGGCCACACCGCGCTCTACACGGTGGAGGGCGGCGCCGTCGCCACCCTCGGCGAGACGCGCGACGACGCCATGGGCGAGGTGTTCGACAAGCTGGGCAAGCGGCTCGGGCTGCCCTACCCGCAGGGGCCGCACGTCGACCGGCTGGCCGAGGCGGCCGATCCCGGCACGGCCGGCGGCGGCGAGGCGATCGGCCCCGGCCGCTTCGGGGTGGCCGCGCTCCCCGGCTGGGACTTCTCGTTCTCCGGGCTCAAGAGCCAGGCGCTCAAGGCGGTCGAGGAGCTCGAGGCGCGCGGCGTGGCGACGGACCTCTCCGCCGCCGGCGAAGCGGGCGCCCAGGCGGTGGCGCCGGAGGTGCTGCTCCTGCTCGCCGAGTTCCGGGCGGCGGCCTCGGC
>DATABP010000609.1:0-3587 GCA_036259515.1 Thermoanaerobaculia bacterium
CTTGATCGCCGTGCGCATCCGCGAGCGGTGGCTGCGGTTGCGCTGCCGCCGCTCCTCGTTCTGCCGCATCCGCTTCTCGGCCGACTTCGTATTCGCCATCGTTTCCTGCTCGTTTCCTGGGGTCGTGGAGAGGGGGCCGCCGCGGGAGCGAAGCACGCGGCCGGCCGGCGTTTATACCATCCGCCGGCCCGTCGGGTCAACGCGCGGCGCCGAGCTCGCGGAGGCGCTGGAGGGCCAGGTTCGCCTCGTCGCCGCCGGGGAACTGGCGGACGACGTACTGGAGCTGGGCGACGCCCTGGGAGCGCTCGCCGAGCTCGAGGTGGGCGTAGCCCTTCTTGAGCGCCGCCGAGGGGACCTTGTCGCTCCGCGGGTAGCGGTCGAGCACCTCGTCGAACTGGTCGATCGCCTGCCGGAACATGCGCTGGCGGTAGTACGACTCGCCGATCCAGTAGACCGCGTTGTCGGCCAGCTCGGTGTCCGGGAAGTTGGCGAGGTACTCCTCGAACTCGCGGATCGCCGCGTCGTAGCTGCCGCGCAGGTAGTCGTTGTAGGCGGTCTGGTAGAGGCTCTCGGGGTCGCTGGTGATGATCACCGCCGGCGGCACGCCCTCGCCGCCGGGCGCCACCGGCGGCGGGGCGGTGCGGATCGCCCGCAGCTCCTCGTTGGTCGCCGCGATCGTCTGCGACAGGTCGTCGAGCCGCTGGGTGGTGTCCTCGAGCCGCGCCTGGAGCTGCTCGATCTGCGCCGAGAGCTCTTGGAGGCGCACCTGCATGTCGGCCTCGCTGCGCAGCAGGAGGTCCATGCGGTCGCTCACCCGCTCCTCGAGCCCGGAGACCTGCTCCTGGCTCGGCGACTGCTGCTGCACGGTCATCACCTGGCGCTGGATCTCGTTGAGCTGGCTGTGCAGGGCGTCGATGTCGCTCGAGCTGACGCAGCCGCCGGCGGCGAGCGCGGCGGCGGCGGTGGCGAGGAGGAGCGGATGGCGGCGCATGGGCGGGTCTCCTACTGCCGGCCGCTGACCACGAAGTGGACGCGGCGGTTCTGCGACCAGCAGCTCTCGGCGCTGGTGGTGCACACCGGGCGCTCCTCGCCGTAGCTGATGTTGCGCAGGCGCGAGCCGGCGACGCCGAGCGACTCGAGGTAGGCGGACGCCGAGGCGGCGCGCTCCTGGCCGAGGGCGAGGTTGTAGTCGTTGGTGCCGCGCTCGTCGGCGTGGCCCTCGACGGTGAAGGTGTACTCGGGGTGCTCGCGCATCCACTCGGCGTTCTGCGCCAGGGTGTCGCGCGACTCGTCGGAGAGCATCGCCTGGTCGTAGTCGAAGTAGACGTCGGCGACCAGCCCGCGCTCGGCGAGGAAGCGGTTGAGCTCGACGAGGTCGCTCGGCAGCTCCTCCTCGACCATGTCCTCGACCGGCTCGGCCGGCGGCGGCTCCACGTCCTCGACCGGCGCCGGCTCCGGCACCGGCGTGGTCACCACCTCGACCTCGTCGGGCACGGTCTCCGGCGGCTTCCTCGGGCAGGCCGCCAGCACCGCCACCACCAGGGGCATCACGATCAGCGCGATCCACTTCCGACGCATCTCCCACTCTCCTCCGCCATGCGGTTCGTCGATCGGTGTGAGCACAAAGGCATGCAACGACATGCGGCGCGGCCGGCGCGCGCCCCGCCGCCCCTCAATGTAACAAACGCCGCCCCGCGGCACAACCGGCGGCGGCGCGAAACCGCCCGTCTTCATCGCCATCTTTCCCGCCGCCCGCGGCGCCGCCGTCAGTCGCGCGCCGGGTAGGGCGACCAGGTCGGCGAGGCGTTCTCGCCCTGGCCGGTCAGGGCCCGGGCGTTCGAGCCGTCGGCGTCCATCATCCAGATCTGGCGCGAGCCGGAGCTGCTCGACGAGTAGGCGATGCGCCGGCCGTCGGGCGAGAAGGTCGGCTCCTCGTGGCTGCCGCGGCCGCCGGTCAGCACGCGGGTGGCGAGGCTGACGAGGTCGGTGACCGCGACGTCGAAGGCGCCGCCGCGCCGCCGCGTGGCGTAGACGATGCGGTCGCCCTCCGGGCTCCAGTCGGCGCCGTCGTTGTAGGTGCCGCCGGAGCTGATCCGCCGCACGTTGGTGCCCTCGGCGTCCATCACGTAGACGTGCGGGTTGCCGGCGCGGCTCGAGGTGAAGGCGATCTCCGCCCCGGTCGGGCTCCATGCCGGGTTGGTGTCGATGGCGCTCGAGTGGGTGAGCCGGCGCAGGCGGCCGCCGTCGACGTCGGCGACGAAGATCTCGGTGTTCGCCCCCAGCGCGCGGGCGAAGACGATCCGCCGCCCGTCCGGCGACACGTCGGCGGCGGCGTTCTGCTCGCCCTCGGTGAGGACCGGCGTCTTCCGGCCGCTGGCGAGGTCGGCGCGGTAGACCCCCGGCGCGCCGCCGACGAACGAGGTGTAGAGCAGCCAGGCGGACGACGGCGACCACGCCGGCGACATCGACACCGAGCGGTGGGCGGTGATCTGCCGCTGGTTGGCGCCGTCGTAGTCCATCAGCCACACCTCCTTGTCGCCGGTGCGGGTGGAGGTGAAGGCGATGCGGGTGAGCGCGATGCCGCGGCGGCCGGCGAGGAACTCGACCACCTCGTCGGCGAAGGTGTGGGCCATCCGCCGTCCGGCCGAGGCCGGGCCGCGGTAGCGCTTGGCGAGGATCGCCTGGCCGCTCGCTAGGTCGTAAACCCGGCCCTCGAACACCAGCCGCCCGCCCTCCGCCCGCACGCTGCCGAGGATGACGATCTCGTCGCCCAGCGAGCGGTACTGCTGGAAGTCGTGGGCGCGGTCGCCGGTCAGCTCGAGGGCGCCGAAGGCCCACGGGCCGTGGATGGCGAAGATGCGGGTCGCCTCGAGGTCGGCGCGCAGGGTGGCGTCGAGCTCGCGGGCGGCGCGGCCGAGGTCGCCGCCGAAGGCGCCCACCCCCTCGATCTCCGGGAAGGCGAGGCGGATCAGGTCGCGCACGCGGTCGGTCTCGAGCACCACCTCGACGCGGTCGCCCTGGGCGTCCTCGGGCGTCTCCTCCTCGACCTGGGGCTCCTCGGGCGGCTGCTGCGGCGGCGCCGGGGCGGCGGCGGTCCAGGCGGCGCCGGCGGCGAGCGCCAGCGCGAAGGCGATGAGGGCGAGCGCGATGCGGGGGAGGCGGCCGGGGGCGGTGCGACGTCGGGTCATCGAGGATCCTCAGCGGATGATCAGGCGGATGGACAGCGACTCTCTGCGGTAGCCGGCGGGGAGCGGTGGCAGCGGCGCGGCGTTCTCGACGGCGCGGAGGCCGGCGAGGTCGAAGGCGTTGATCCCCGACGAGGCGTCGACGGCGAGGGCGGTCACCCGGCCGTCGCGCTGGATGGTGAAGGTCAGCGCCACCTCGGGCAGCGCGCTGCCGGTCGGCGGCCGGCGCCAGTTGCGCTCGATCAGCGCCAGCATGCGGTCGAGGTAGTAGCCGTAGGTGAAGCTCGGGTCGCCGACTCCGGCCAGGGTGGCGCCGAGCGCGGAGGTGCCGGCCGGGCTGCCGGCGGGGGAGCCGGGAGTGCCGCCGGGAGAGGGCTCGGCGGGGCGGTCGGCGGGGTCGGA
>DATABP010000610.1:0-6845 GCA_036259515.1 Thermoanaerobaculia bacterium
GACGGCGAAGGCGAGGAAGGGGGCGCCGTCCTTGACCGCCAGCGAGGGCGTCAGCGTCACCCGCGGGCGCTTGCCGGGGGCGAGCACGTTGTAGGGGTTCTCCGCCGGGTCGAGGACGAAGCTCTGCATGCGCTGGGAGAGGCCGACGCCGGTCGAGCCGGCGACGAAGGCGGGCACCCAGCCGCCGCTCGGCGTGGCGGAGACCACCCAGCCCTCCGCGTCGGCGGCGACGATCGAGGTGGTGCCGGCGCGGAAGGCGGCGTCGTGGGCGGCGCGGGAGGCCGCGGTCGCCCCGGCCGACGGCTCCGGCTCCCCCCACGCCTCGAGGAGCGCCCGGAACGGGTTCTCGCCGCCCTGGAACGGGTAGGGATCGCCCGGCCCGACGTCGGGATCGTTCTCCTCCCAGTCGATCTCGCGCCGCCGCGCGTCGGCGTACTCCTTCGACAGCAGGCCGCGGATCGGCTCCTCGGGCGGGAAGGCGGGGTCGCCGTAGTAGAAGTCGCGGTCGGCGAAGGCGAGGCTCATCGCCTGGTAGATCGCGTGGACGTAGCGCGCGCTGTTGAAGCCCATCGCGCGGAGGTCGAGCGGCTCGAGGATGTTGAGCGCCTGGAGCATCGCCGGCCCCTGCGTCCAGTGGGTGAGCTTGTAGACCTCGATGCCTTCGTAGACGACGTGGGCCGGCTCCTCGAGCTTCACCTGCCAGCGGTCGAGGTCTTCGAGAGTGAAGAGACCGCCGGCCTCGCGGGTGGCGCGCACCAGCTCCTGGGCGACGTCGCCGCGGTAGAAGCGGTCGTAGGCGGCCTGGATGGCCTCCTCGCGCGAGGCGCCCGCGTCGAGCGCCCGCCGCTCCGCCTCGACCAGCTTGCGGAGGGTGGCGGCGAGATCGGACTGGCGGAAGAGCGCCCCCGGCTCCGGCGGCTGCCCGCCGGGGAGGAACACCGCCGCCGACGCCGGCCACTCCTCGATCACCTCGCGCTCGGCGGCGATGCGGCCGACGAGCTGCGCCTCGATCGGATAGCCGTCGGCGAGCCGGATCGCCGGCTCCAGCACCTGGGCGAGCGACAGCGTGCCGTACTCGGCGAGCATCACCATCAGCCCGCCCGGCGTGCCCGGGGTGGTGGCGGCGAGCGGTCCGAACTCGGGCGGGTACTCCATCCCCTGCGATCGGTAATACTCCGGCGTCGCCCCGGTGGGCGCCACCCCCAGCGCGTTGACGGCGATCACCTCCTTCGTCTCCGGGTTCCAGATCAGCGCCTGCGTCTCGCCGCCCCAGCCCAGGGTGTCCCACATCGTGCAGGTGGCGGCGAGCATCGCCACCGCCGCGTCCACCGCGTTGCCGCCGCGCTGGAAGGTGATCGCCCCCGCGGTGGCGGCGAGGGGCTTGCCGGTGATCGCCAGCCACTCGCGGGCATGGAGCGGCGGCTTGTTGGTGCGCGCGAGAGCGGGCGGCGCGAGCAGGACGGCGGCCGCGGCGGCCACGCAGACGGCGAGCGGACGACGGCGGAGCGTCGGACGAGCGGGCATGGGCGTTCCTCCTGTCCGCGAGTGTAGCGAATTGCGGCGGCGGCTTACCGATGGGGTAAGATCGGCGAGAGGCAAGACATGGCAACCGCGACGATTTCCTCGAAGGGCCAGATCGTGCTCCCGAAGCAGCTTCGCGACGAGATGGAGCTGCGCGAGGGCGATCGAGTCGAGATCGCCCGCGAGGGCGATCGCATCGTCCTCCGTCCGCTCGCCGCAAGCGGCGAGGCCGGCGACTGGCGGCGCTGGCGCGGGACGCTGAGCGGCTCGGACGCGCTCGCCGACCATCTCCGCGAGCACCGCGAGGAGGTCTCGGCTGAGCGTCTGCCTTGACGCCTTCGCGCTCCTCTGCTGGCTGCAGAACGAGCCGGGCGCCGAGGTCGTCGAGCGCGAGTTCGCCTCCGGCGAGCGATGCGCGATCTCGCTGATCAACCTGGGCGAGGTGTTCTACCGATTGGCTCGCGTCCAAGGTGGCCAGGCGGCGGCAGACTTCTGGGATGAAGCACTGCGCGGTGTCGTCCCACTGGAGCCCATCGAGGTCACCCGCCGGCGCGTGCGCGAGGCGGCGTCGCTCAAGGCCCGGTACGCGATCGCTTTCGCCGATGCCTTCGCGATCCAGCTCGCGATCGAGCGAGGGCTACCGCTCCTGACCGGCGATCCCGAAATGGTGGCCGTCGAGCGCTCGGAACCGCTCGAGATCCTGTGGCTGCCGCGGAAGCGTTCGCGCTGAGGAACGCCTCGGTTCGCGCCTACATGTGCCCCGGCACCATCCCCCGGCTGAGGTAGTCCACCAGCACGCCGCCGGCCAGCAACGCGAAGAAGACCAGCGCCGAGACGATGGTCAGCGCGGTCAGGCGACCGCTGTACTTGACGTGCATGAAGAAGAGCACGACGAGCACCGCCTTGGTCACCGCGATGGCGAGCATGACGATGTCGTTGAGCGCCGAGAAGCCGGTCGCGGCGCCGAGGTCGACGAAGGCGGCGGCGACGGTCAGCGCGGTGCCGACCATCAGCGCCAGGAAGATCCAGACGTAGGTCTTCGGCGTCACCACGTGCAGGCTCATCGCGGAGGTCTCCTAGTGGCGCCCGATCAGGTAGAGGAGCGGGAAGAGGAAGATCCAGACGATGTCGACGAAGTGCCAGTAGAGGCCGAAGATCTCCACCGGGTTGTGGTAGGCGGCGTCGAAGCGGCCGCGCCAGGCGGGGACGAGCAGCCAGATCAGCACGGCGATGCCGAGGATCATGTGGATGGCGTGGAGCCCGGTCATCGCGAAGTAGAGCGAGTAGAACTGCTCGGCGACGTCGGGGAAGCGGCCCGCCCAGTGGAACGACTCGCCCGGCACGTGGTGGTGGTGGAACTTCTCGGCGTACTCGACGAGCTTGATGCCGAGGAAGGTCAGGCCGAGCGCCCCGGTGGCGAGGAGGAAGCCGACGGTCGCCTTCCGGCGCCCGGTCTGCGCCGCCCACACCGCCATCGCCATGGTCAGCGACGAGCCGATCAGCACCGCGGTGTTCACCGTGCCGAGCACCACGTCGAGCTCGTGGCTCGCCTCGGCGAAGCCCTCGTAGCGCATGCCGCGGTAGATCAGGTAGGCGCAGAACAGGCCGCCGAAGAACATGATCTCGGTGACCAGGAACACCCACATCCCGAAGGAGGACGCCTCCTTCTGCTGCTCCAGCGTGTCGAAGTGGTGCTGGAGCGCGGGGTGGTGGTGCGGGTGCGCCGCCGCCGCGGCGGTGGCGTGACCGTCAGGCATACTCCTCCTCCTCGCGCGACAGCGGCGACCGGATCGAAGGTTGCGGGGCGAGGTCGCGGAAGTCGTAGGGCTCGGTGGTCACCACCGGCGGGGTGACGAAGTTCTCGGTCGGCGGCGGCGACGAGGTCTGCCACTCGAGGCCGGTCGCCCCCCACGGGTTGGCGCTCGCCCGCTGGCCGTACTTGAGCGACCAGAAGAGGTAGGTGAAGGGCAGGAGGTAGCCGATGCCGAGGATCGTCGCCCCCGCCGTCGACAGCACGTTCAACACCTGGAACTCCGGCGGGTAGGTGGCGTAGCGCCGCGGCATCCCCAGGTACCCGAGCAGGAACTGCGGGAAGAACGTCAGGTTGAAGCCGACGAAGACGAGGATCGCCGAGATGCGGCTCCAGAAGGAGGGGTAGAGCCGCCCGGTCATCTTCGGCCACCAGTAGTGGAGGCCGCCCAGGTACCCCATGATCGCGCCGCCGACCATGATGTAGTGGAAGTGGGCAACGATGAAGTAGGTGTCGTGGACGTGGAGGTCGATCCCCATCGTCGCCAGCATCACCCCGGTCAGCCCGCCGATGGTGAAGAGGCCGATGAAGCCGAGCGCGTAGAGCATCGGCGTCTCGCGCGAGATCGATCCCTTGTAGAGCGTCGCCGTCCAGTTGAAGACCTTGATCGCCGAGGGGATCGCCACCAGCATCGAGAGCACCGAGAACACCATCCCGGAGTAGAACGACTGCCCGGCCACGAACATGTGATGGCCCCACACCAGGAAGCCGAGCACGGCGATGGCGATCGAGGCGAAGGCGACGAAGTGGTACCCGAACAGCCGCTTGCGGGAGAAGGCGGCGATCAGCTCCGAGATCACTCCCATCGCCGGCAGGATCATGATGTACACCGCGGGGTGGGAGTAGAACCAGAAGAGGTGCTGGAAGAGCACCGGGTCGCCGCCCAGCGCCGGGTCGAAGATCCCCAGCCGGAAGAGCCGCTCGGCCGCCACCAGGAGCAGCGCGATCGCCACCACCGGCGTGCCGAGCACGATGATCAGGCTCGTCGCGTAGCTCGACCACACGAAGAGCGGCAGGCGGAACCAGGTCATCCCCGGCGCCCGCATGCGGTGGATGGTGACGATGAAGTTGAGCCCGGTGAAGATCGACGAGAAGCCGGCGACGAAGATGCCGACGATCGACAGCACCACGTAGCTGTTCGAGTAGGTGGTGGAAAACGGCGTGTAGAAGGTCCATCCGGTGTCGACGCCGCCCGAGGCGATCGCCCACAGGGTGAAGAAGCCGCCGACGTTGTAGAGGTACCAGCTCGCCAGGTTGATCTTCGGGAAGGCCAGGTCCTTGGCGCCGATCATCAGCGGGATGAGGAAGTTGCCGAGCGTCGCCGGGATCGACGGCACGAGGAAGAAGAACACCATGACGATGCCGTGCATGGTGAAGAAGCGGTTGAAGGTGTCCGGCTCGACCATGTCGAGCCCCGGGGTCAGGAGCTCGAGCCGGACGAGCAGCGCGAAGAGCGCCCCCAGGAAGAAGAAGAGCGTGATCGAGATGACGTAGAGGATCCCGATCCGCTTGTGGTCCTTGGTCAGCAGCCAGGACTTCCAGTCCCAGCCGCCGCCCGTGAGGTAGTTCGGCCGCGCGTCCTCGGCGACGGCGCCGCCGGCGGCGGACACGGCCTTGACTTCGGTGCTCATCTCGTCCCCTCGTCGTTCGCGCCGAGCGGCGCGGTCTCCGGCATCGTCTCGAAGGTCGCCGGCATGTCCCCGCCCCCGGCGCCGGCCGCACCGGCCGCCGCCGCCTCGCTGCCCATCGACTTCACGTACGCCACCAGCGCGTTGAGCTGCTCCTCGCTGACCTGCCCCTTGAAGGTCGGCATGATCGGCTGCCAGCCGGCCACGATCTTGGCCTGCGGGTCGAGGATCGACTCGCGGATGTAGGTCTCGTCGGCGATCAGCGTGCGGCCACTCTGGAGCGCCACCTGCGAGCCGAAGACGCCCTCCAGCGCCGGCGCCCGCGCCGGCAGCCCGTCGGGCGCCGCCTCGCCCACCCGGTGACAGGTGTCGCAGGCGAGCCGGGTGAAGAGCTCGGCGCCCGAGGCGCGCATCGTCGGCCCCACCTGGCCGGTGCCCAGCCAGCGCTCGTACTCCTCGGCCGGCAGCACCACCACCGAGCCGCGCATCAGCGAGTGCTCGGTGCCGCAGTACTCGGCGCAGAAGAGGTGGTAGGTGCCCGGCCGGTCGGCCCGGAACCACACGCTGGTGTAGCGGCCGGGGATGACGTCGGCCTTGACCCGGAAGGCGGGGACGAAGAAGTCGTGGATGGTGTCTTCCGAGGTCATCGTCAGCTTGACCGCCTGCCCCACCGGCACGTGGAGGGTGTTGATCTCGCGCACGCCCGAGGGGTGCTGCACCTTCCACATCCACTGCTTGCCGGTCACCCAGTACTCGACGGCGTCGGACGGCGCCCGCCAGGCGACGAAGAAGACCTTCATCCCCCATCCCGCCATCGCCAGCACGATGACCAGCGGGATCAGCGACCAGGTCAGCTCGAGCGGCAGCGTGTGGACGTCGGCGGTGTCGCCGATCTCGCCCTGCCTGCGGCGGCGGAAGTGGATGAAGAAGACGACGATCAGCGCCGCGATCAGGAGCGAGAAGAAGGCGCTGATCGCCACCCAGGTCAGGTAGATCGTGTCGACCTGGCGGGCGACGTCGGAGGCGGCCTCCGGGAAGAGGGGAAGGTCCGGCCACATGGTCAGGCGGTCCTCGCGGGGGCGTCGGGAGCGGCCGCGGCGAGCGCGTGGCGACGCGCTCGGCGCTCCCGCCGCAGCATGACGACGATGAAGCCCGCCAGCGCGAGCACGGTCAGGGCGGCGCCGGCGCGCACCAGGTTCCAGGTGGCGGCGCTGTAGCGGCCGGTCGCCGGGTCGTAGTGGAAGCAGTAGAGGAGCACCTGGTCGATCGCGTTGCCGATCGTCCCCGCCGACGCCTCGACGAAGGCGAGCCGCAGGTCGCGCGCCGAATGGTCGGTGCCGAAGAAGTAGCGGGCGATCCGGCCCTCCGGAGTGAGGACCACCAGGCCGGCGGCGTGGGCGTACTCGCCGCGCTCCTCGTCGAAGGTGTAGCGGAAGCCGACGGCGTCGGCGAGGCGGGCGATCTCGGGGGCGTCGCCGGTCAGGAAGTGCCAGCCGTCCGCGGCGCCCTGGCGGCCGTAGAGCGGCAGGTAGCGGTCGCGCGCCGCCCGCGCCGTCGCCGCCGTCTCGCGGGGGTCGAAGGAGACGGTGACCAGCTCGAACTCCTCGCCCGCCGTGATCTCGAGCGGCTTCAAGCTCCGCGCCAGCCCGGACATGGTCAGCGGGCAGAGCATCGGGCAGTCGTAGTAGACGAGCGCCAGCGCCACCGGCCGGCCGTCGAAGAAGTCGCCCAGCCGCACCGAGCTCCCGGAAGCGTCGCGGAACACGAGGTCGAGCGGCACCGCCTCGCCGAGCCTCTGGTCGAAGCCGACCTCGCGCAGCGGCTCGGGGAGGCCGGAGGCGGTGGCCTCGGGATCGGCCTGGGTCGGCGGGCGCTGCGCCGCGGCC
>DATABP010000611.1:0-1869 GCA_036259515.1 Thermoanaerobaculia bacterium
GCTCGCCGGCGAGATCCGCCGCCACCTGCCGGAGTTCGAGATCGCCTACGAGGTCGACCCGGTGCGGCAGCGGATCGCCGAGTCGTGGCCGCGGCGGATGGACGACTCCGCGGCGCGGGCCGAATGGGGCTGGCGGCCCGAGTACGACCTCGCGCGGACGACCGCCGACATGCTGGCCCACCTCGGCGCTCCGGCCGCCACCCCCGCCGCGGCGAGCTGAGCCGCTCCCGGGAGCCCGCCCGATGCCTCTCGACCGCCTCCTCCCCGTCCTCGCCGGCCACGTCGCCGCGCTCGAGGCGCAGGGCACCGCCAAGGGCCGCGAGACGGTGGTGCGCGAGGTGCTGCCCGCCGCCGGCGGCCGCGGCCCGCGCTTCCTGCTCGAGGGCGAGGGCGACCGCCCCTTCCTGCGCATGAACTCGAACTCCTACCTCGGGATGGGGCTGGCCGCCCCGGTGATCGCCGCCGAGGAGGAGTCGAGCCGGCGCTTCGGCGCCGGGCCCGGCGCCGTGCGGTTCATCAGCGGCACCTACCGGCCGCACGTCGAGCTCGAGCGCCGGCTCGCCGCCTTCCACGGCCGCGAGGCGGCGATGATCTTCTCGTCGGCCTACGCCACCGTGGTCAGCGTGCTGGTGCCGCTGGTCGCGGACGGCACGGTGGTGATCTCGGACGAGCTCAACCACAACTCGATCATCAACGGCATCCGCCTGGCGCGGCCGGCGGAGAAGGCGGTCTACCCGCACAACGACGTCGCGGGCCTCGGGCGCCAGCTCGCCGCCTTCGCCGGCAAGGCGCGCCGCGCGCTGGTGGTGACCGACGGCGTCTTCAGCATGCGCGGCGACCAGGCGCCGCTGCCCGAGATCGTGGCGCTGGCCCGCGACTTCGACGGCCGCTACGAGGAGGGCGTGGTGGTGGTGGTCGACGACTCGCACGGGGTCGGCGCGCTGGGCGACACCGGCCGCGGCACCGAGGAGACGACCGGCGCCCGCGCCGACCTCCTGGTCGGCACCCTCGGCAAGGCGTTCGGGGTCAACGGCGGCTACGTGGCGGCGGACGCCGGGGCGATCGCGTTCCTGCGCGAGACCTCGCCGATGTACATCTACTCGAACCCGATCACCCCGGCCGAGGCGGCGGCGGCGACCGCGGCGCTCGACCTCCTCGATTCGGCCGAGGGCCGGCGGCTCCTCGCCCACCTCCACGCGCTGACCCGCCGCTTCGAGGCCGGGCTCGTCGACCTCGGCTACGAGGTGATCCCCGGCGAGCACCCGGTGGTGCCGCTCCTGGTGCGCGACACCGAGCGCACCCGCGACCTGGTGCGCCACCTGCGCGCCCGCGGCATCCTCGCCACCGGCCTCGCCTACCCGGTGGTGCCGCGCGGCGACGAGGAGATCCGCTTCCAGGTGTGCGCCGACCACACCGAGGCCGACGTCGACGAGGTGCTCGCCGCGCTCGCCGAGTGGTCGGGGCGGGACGCTCTCGCCGCCGGCGGCTGAGCGGCCGTCCCCCTCACCCCTCCTCGTCGTCGGCCTCCGCCCCGCCCTCGCCGCGCCCGGCGAGCAGCTCGAGCAGCCGCCCCAGCGAGCGGCCGAGGTCCTCGGAGACCTGCCGGATCTGCCGGTCGCGCGGCGCCGCCGCGGTGCCGGAGGGCGGCGGCTCGGCCGGCGCCTCGCCGGCCAGCCGGGTGACGAAGCGCTCCGCCTCCTCGAGCGCCGCGTAGTCGACGCCCAGAGCGGTGAGCATCCGCCGCAGCCGGTCGCGGCTCGGCTGGATCCACCCGTTCTCGTACTTGCTGATCGTGTTGCGCTCGATGCCGCAGGCCTCCGCCAGCTCCTTCTGGGTGAAGGAGCGGGCCTCGCGCAGGACGCGGAGCGA
>DATABP010000612.1:0-1561 GCA_036259515.1 Thermoanaerobaculia bacterium
GCTCCGGCGGCGCGCCGCCGGTCCTCGTCGCGCTGACCGGCTGGGGCCAGGCGGACGACCGCCGCCGCACCCGCGAGGCCGGCTTCGACCACCACCTGGTCAAGCCCGCCGACCCCGACGCGCTGCGCAGCCTGCTCGACGAGGTCGCCCGCACGGTGGCGGCGGGCTGAGAGCCGACCGGGCTCACAACGCCGCGGTCGGGGCGCGGCGGCGGTCCGGCCGCGCGACGAGGACCTCGGAGAGCGCGGCGATCAGGTCCTCCGGCGAGTACGGCTTGGCGAGGAAGCGCACCTCCGGCCGGTCGACGAGGTCGTGGAGGTCGACCCGGTCGGGGAACGCCGAGACGACGACCACCGGCAGCCCGAGCGCCAGCGCCCGCGCCGCGACCTCCTGTCCCGAGGCCCCCGGCAGCACGAGGTCGGTGATCACCAGGTCGAAGGCGTCGGCGCGGTCGAGGCGGGCGAGCGCGCGGCGCCCGTCGGCCTCGCGCACCACGCGGTGGCCGAGCTCGCCCAGGAAGGCGGCGCTGGCCACCGCCAGCGCCGTGTTGTCCTCGACCAGGAGCACGCTCGCCGGGGCGACCGCCGCCGCCGGCAGGGTCTCGCGCCGCCGCGCCGGCCGCGGCTCGGCCGGCCGCCGCACCCGCGGAAAGTGGACGTCGAAGCGGGTGCCCGCCCCCGGCACGCTGTCGAAGGTGACGAAGCCGCCGGCGCGCCGCGCCACGCTGTAGACGGTCGCCAGCCCCAGCCCGGAGTGGCCGCTCCCCCGCTTGGTGCTGAAGAAGGGCTCGAAGATGCGCTCCCGCGCCTCCTCGGGAATGCCCTCGCCCTCGTCGGTCACCGACAGCACCACCCACTCCTCGCCGCCGTCCAGCGCCTGGCGGTTGGCGGTGGCGAGCGTCACCCGGCCGCCGGACGGCATCGCCTCGCGGGCGTTGACCAGCAGGTTGACCAGCACCTGCTCGATCTCCGCCGGGTCGACCTCGGTGGCCCACAGGCCGCCGGCCAGCCGCATCTCGAGCTCGACGTCGTCGCCCAGGAGGCGGCGCATCATGCCGCCCATCTCGCGCGCCATCTCGTTGAGATCGACCACCCGCGGCGCCAGCGGCCGGCTGCGGCTGAAGGCGAGCAGCCGCTCGAGCAGGCCGGCGACGCGGCCGACGGTGTCGCCCACCTCGTCGAGCATGCCCGCCAGCTCGAGGTCGCCGCCGCGCTTGAGGCGGATGACCCCGCACTGCGCCTGGATCGCCGCCATGTAGTTGTTGACGTCGTGGGCCAGGCCGCCGGCGAGGCGGCCGACCGCCTCGAGCTTCTGCGCTTCGGAGAGCTGCGCCTCGCGCTCGGCGAGCTGCGCCTCCGCCCGGCGGTGCCGCCGCTCGCGGCGCCGCACGGTGACCACCGCGCCCACCACCAGCCCGGTCCAGGCGGCGAGGATGGCGGCGAACAGCCGCCGCGCCCGCCGCCGGCCGGCGATCATCCGCTCGGCGATCGCCGCCTCGAGCTCGGCGACGTCGTCGAGCAGTCCGCGGAAGACCTGGTCGTAGCGCTGGTCGAGCGGCGAG